>CAZREY010000071.1:0-9989 GCA_964599015.1 uncultured Thiobacillus sp. | reverse complement strand
TGTGGCCGTCCAGCTTCATTTGGTGGGCGAACCTGGCCTTGCCGTGGGTGTCATGGCAATCCGAGCAGGCCACCAGGTGGTTGCCGTTGCGGTGCTTGGAGGACTTGATGAAGTCCGTGTACTGCTGGTGGTGGGACTTGGAATGCAGCCCGTCCGGCCAGTAGTCCTTGGGCGCCGCGTCCTCCCGGGTGGTGTACTGGCTCAGATAGGTGTTGCGGCTGGTGCCCGGCAGCATCATCTTCCACTCGGCGTTCACCGGCTGGTCGTTCTTCAGGTGCCCCTGGGGCCGGCTGTGGCACTGGCCGCAGATCATGCTGGCCCGTTCCGCCGCAAGCTTGTCCGGGCTGACGATGCTGGCGGACTTGGTGCCCTTCTTCGCCTTCTCGTGCACCGAGCCGGGACCGTGGCAGGTTTCGCAACCCATGTTGATCTCGTTCTTCCTGCCGTCGCCGTCGATATCCAGCTCGCCGTCGATGTCGTTGGCGGAACCGGCGATGTAGTCGCCCTCGGGTGTCTTGGTGAGGGTGTAGCCGTTGTAGTGGCAGCTGGCGCACTGGCTGTCGAAGGACTTGGCCCGGGGGGGGTCGGCCAGCTTGCCGTTCGCCTCGTTGAACAGCCAGTCGGCGTGGTAGTCGCGCCAGGGCTTGCGGGTGCGGTCACCATAGCTGTTGTCGCCGGTGGGGTTGTACTGCACGAAGGGGAACAGGTTGCGGCCCACGCGGTAGAGGTAACGCTGCTTGTTCTCGCCGCCGCCGTAGGCCAGCTCCACCGGGTAGACGCGGGGCGGGTCAGCCGGGTCCCTGGCGTTCTCGGTGCGGAATTTCAGCACCCCGTCCGCATCCTTGTAGAAAGTGGCGGTGAAGCTCACGCTGGCCGGGTCGGCAGGTGCCTTGTCGCTGATCAGGTACTTGTCGAAGCCGCGCGCCTTGTCGTAGCCGTGGAACCAGAACTTGGTGCCGGCCATGAGCTTGTTGAGGCCGTCGTTGTAGCGCGGGAAGCGGGAGAAGTCCTGGAGCTTGCCCGGCTTGCCCACCACCTGGATGCCGATGCGGTGCAGGGTGGCGCCAAAGCTCTCGTGCTCCTCGTGGCAGCTCAAACACTTGGAGGTGCCGATGTAGGTGGCCCCGGCCGGGGTGTTGCCGGACACCCTGATGGTCACCGGCGCGGCCGCCAGCTCGGCGGTGGACAGGGACTTGCGGGACTTGTCGCCGCCGGGCAGGTAGGTGGCGTCGGCGGGCTCCACGTAGAGGAAGTACTTGCCGCCTGGCACACCGGCCACGCTGAAGGCACCATCGGCGCCGCTCCTGCCCTTCATGTACCGGTCGCGATTGGCCGCCAGATTGTCCTCCAGGGGTTCATCGTTCCTGGCGTCCTTCTTGATCTCGATGGGCGTCTTGCCCATGGCCGCCACATCGGCGGCGGGGATCAGCCAGACGGTGGCATCAGCCACCTTGCGCCCGTCCCGGTCCTCGATGCTCCCCCTGACGGTGGCGTCCGTCATCGTGGCGCCGGGCTGGGTGCAGCCCACCACCCAGGCCAGGGCCCCCAGGGCCAGCAGGCCCCCTATCCAGGTCTTGCTCATCATGTCTCCTCCATGAAAGGCCCTACCGGAGAATCCGGCCGGGTTACCGCGACCCGTGTAATGGAGCGCATGTTATCCATTTACGTTATCGGATTACGATTTTTTTAATCGATATCGACATCCGATTGCCGTCTATGCCGGCGCGGAGGCCGGACATCCTCCGGTAGAATGACTCTCATGTTGGACCGCAAACTCTTCGGCGGCCTGGTCCGCCTGCACATCCTGCACCATGCCTGCCATGTGCCCATCTTCGGGCTGGGCATCATGGAAGAGTTGGCGCGCCACGGTTACAAGCTGAGCCCCGGCACCCTCTACCCCATCCTCCACGCCATGGAGAAGGAGGGCTTCCTCATTTCCAGCGAGTCCTTGGTGGACGGGCGGGTGCGCCGCACCTATTTGGCCACGACGGCAGGCCGGGTAGCCCTGGATCTGGCCAAGTCCCGGGTACGGGAGTTATTCCTGGAACTCATGGAAGAGGAAAACAAACCGGCCCCGGCGAAATCCCCCAGGAAGAAGAAATGACCACCGATGCCCCCGCCTGTGTGTTGTGCACCCCCCAGGACGTGGTCCTGGAAAACGACCTCGCCTTCGCGCGCCATGACGACAACGCCCTGAGCCCCGGCCACCTGCTGATCATTCCCCGCCGCCACGTGGCCAACTTCTTCGACATGACCCACGAGGAAAAGCTGGCCGTCCTGGACCTGCTTGACCAGGCCAAGGCCTGGATCGAGCGGGACCACAAGCCCGACGGCTACAACATCGGCATCAACATCGGCGCCGCCGGTGGCCAGTCGCGCATGCACGTGCATGTGCACCTGATCCCCCGCTACGCCGGCGATCACCCGAATCCCCGCGGCGGCGTGCGCTGCGTGCTGTCGGGCACCTGCAAGGTCTGACCGGCGGTCAGATCAGCCCCGTCCCCAAAGCCACGGAAAACAGCAGCAGGAAACCCGCCACGCCTTTTTGCAGCATGGGCAGGGTGATCTTCTTCAGCAGCCGCCTGCCGAAGTAACTGCCCAGGAAGGCGCTCAGGGTGGCGACGGCCAGCAGGCCCAGCCCGCCCCGTTCGGCGAGTACCCCGAACTGTTCGCCAAGGAAACCCACCCCATAGGCCAGCAGGCGGCTGATATCCACCAGCACGGCGGACAGGGCCGCCGTGGCGACGAAGGCCTCCTTGGTGAGGCCCGCCCGATTGAGGAAGGCGCTGCGCAATGCCCCCTGGTGCCCTGACAGCCCGCCGAAGAAGCCGGACAGCAGCCCACCCAGCGGCAGCCAGCGGCGCTCGAAGTCCAGGGCGTCGAAGCACTGCGACAGTTCCAGCAGGCTGAAACACGCCACCACCACGGCGATGGCCAGCTTGATGCCCGTGACCTGGTGCTCGCCGCCGGCCAGGGTATAGACATGGAGCGGTGGCAGCCCCCCCAACCCTTCCAGCAACCATGCCCCCAGAAAGGCGGCGGGAATGGCCGGCAGGGCGAAGCGGGCGAGCACCTCCCGATCCGAATGGGCGGCCATGAGCCCGGCCTTGAACAGGTTGTTGGCCAGGTGCACCAGCGCCGTGGCGGCGATGGCCAGGGGCAGGGGGAAGAACAGGGCGAACACCGGCATCAGCAGCGTGCCCAGGCCGAAGCCTGAGAACAGGGTCAGGGCCGCCGCGCCCAGGGCGGCCAGCATGATCAAAACATAATCCATGGTTCGGGTTTCAAGTCGGCTTTCGTTATCGGATTCCGATTATACTTGCGCACCTGTCCCGCGCGACCCTGTCCATGACGCCCCCAAGCCCCATCCCCCAGCCAACCGGCGCAACTCCGGACAAGTCCTCCCCCTGGGAGGTGTTCCGCGTCTTCCTGCGCCTGGGGCTGACCTCCTTCGGCGGGCCCATCGCCCACCTGGGCTACTTCCGCGCCGAATGCGTGGCGCGGCTGGGCTGGCTGTCGGAACGGGCCTATGCCGACCTGGTGGCCCTGTGCCAGTTCCTGCCGGGCCCCGCCAGCAGCCAGGTGGGCATGGGCATCGGCCTGGCCCGGGCCGGCCTGCCGGGGGCCTTTGCGGCCTGGGCTGGTTTCACCCTGCCCTCCGCCCTGGCCATGATCCTGTTCGCCCTGGGCATCGCCGCCTGGGGCGAGGTGGTGCCCGGCGGTGCCCTGCACGGCCTGAAGGTGGTGGCCGTGGCGGTGGTGGCCCAGGCGGTGTGGGGCATGGCGCGCCAGCTGTGCCCGGACCCGCCGCGCCTGGCCCTGGCCACGGTCGCGGCGGTGGCAGTGCTGGCCTGGCCGTCCGCCTGGGGCCAGGTCGGCGTGATCCTCGCCGGCGGTCTGCTGGGCCTGGCCTTGTTCCGGCCCCAGGCCCAGGACAGCCATGCCCCCCTGCCCATTGCCGTGAGCCCGCGCCTGGCCCTGGCCGCCCTGGTACTCTTCTTCGGCCTGCTCGCCGGATTGCCTCTGCTGGCGGAGATGACGGGCAGCCACACGCTTGCCCTTGCGGATGCCTTCTACCGGGCCGGCTCCCTGGTGTTCGGCGGCGGCCACGTGGTGCTGCCCCTGCTCCAGGCCGAGGTGGTGCCGCCGGGCTGGATCGGCGACGCGGCCTTCCTGGCCGGCTACGGTGCCGCCCAGGCGGTACCCGGGCCCCTGTTCACCTTCGCCGCCTATCTGGGCGCGGCCATGGACCCGTCCCCCAACGGCTGGCTGGGCGGCCTGATCTGCCTGCTGGCCGTGTTCGCTCCCTCCCTCCTGCTGGTGGTGGGCGCCCTGCCCTTCTGGGAGCGGCTGCGCCACCAGCCCCGGGCCCAGGCGGCCCTGCTGGGCGTCAACGCCGCCGTGGTGGGCCTGCTGCTGGCGGCCCTGTACCACCCGGTGTGGACCAGCGCCGTGCGCGGGCCGGCGGATTTCGGCCTGGGCCTGGCGGCCTTCGTGGCCCTCACCGCCTGGAAACTGCCGCCCTGGCTGGTGGTACTGGCCTGCGCCCTGGCGGGCGCGGTCTTGGAGGTTTTCTAGCCCGGTCGGCTAGCGCCGTGCCAGGGCCGCCAGCCCGCCGGGGTGGTCGAAGGGCGCCCTGGCCATGGCCGGCAACACCATGGCCAGGGCCCGGTCCAGGGCGTTGGCCAGTTGGCGGTCCGCACGGGTACGCAGCAGTTCACGGGTCACGGCCATCAGCCGGGCCGAAGGCGACGGCAGGGCGCCGTCGGCCAGGGCCGGTTCGGGACCCAGGGTGGCCAGCAGGGGCTTTTCCTCCCGGCGCCAGCCTTCTTCGGTGAAGAAGCGTCTCCAGGCCTGGGCCACCAGGTTCCGGGCCAGGGACTCGGCGGCGGGGTCCTTGAACACCCGGGCGTAATCGGCCAGGCCGGCGGCGGCGAAGGCGTAGTCCTCCAGTTCCGCCTCGGCGAACACCCGGTTCCCGGCCCGGGTCTTGATGAGGCGCCCCTGCTGACGCATGCGTTTGGCGAGGAAGTCCTTCAGGCGGTGGGCCGCCTGCTCGAAGCGGGGCACGCCCCGGCCGGCCTCCGCCAGGGCGGAGAGGGCCAGGCCGTTGAGGCCGGCGTTGATCTTGGTGTCCACCGGCACCTGCCTGTTGCGCCCCGCCTGGCGTAGTTTGGCCAGGGCGGCATTGATGACGGTGCGCTCCCCGGCGGCGGGCCGTGCCTTTTCCATGGGCAAGTAGCCCAGGTCGAAGGGGGCGGCTCCCTCCAGGCCCCATGTCCGCTTCACCAGGGCGAATTCCGCCGGACTCAGGCGGCGGCCCAGTTCCTCCTTCGTCCATAGATAGGCGCCCCCCTCCCGGCCCCGGCGGTCCAGGGCGGACAGGGCGGTGTGGAAGCCGCCGCCGGGGGCGGCCAGGTCCGCGAGCATGAAGTACAGGTTGTCGTGGGCCGCGCGGCGGTAGTCCGGCCGCTGGAACACCGCCGCCGCCCGGGCGTAGAGCCGGGCCAGCTGGGCGTTGTCGTAGAGCATCTTCTCGAAGTGGGGGGTGGTCCAGTCCGGGTCCACGGTGTAGCGGAAGAAGCCGCCGTGCACGTGGTCCCGCAGGCCCTTGCTGGCCATCTGCTCCAGGGTGAGGGTGAGGAACTCGCCCAGGCGGGGGTCCCGCTCCCTGGCGTAGGCATCCAGCAGGGCTTCCAGATGGGGGGCCATGGGGAACTTGCTGACCCGCTCGAAGCCGCCCTGGAGGGTATCCGCCTGGTGCCGGGCTTCATCCAGGAACTGCCTGTGCAGCCGGGCCACGGCGTCCTTCGTGACGGCGGCGGTGGCGGGCGGGTCCCGGGGCGCCGCACCCGCCTCCCGGGCGGCATCGCGGAAGTCGGCGCCTTTTTCCCGCCAGGTCTCGGCCATGCGGGCGAGCAGCTGCCGGAATTCGGCGGGAGGTTCGTAGAGCACCGCGTAGGCCGGGTAGCCCTCCGGCGTGACGAAGGCGTTGAGGGGCCAGCCCGCCACACCCTTGAGCCGTTCCGTGAAATCGATGAGGCCCGCGTCCAGGGCGCCGTTCAGCTCCCGGTCCACCTTCACGGGGATGAAGTACGCGTTGAGCAGCCTGGCGATGGCCGGGTCCCGGTAGCTTTCCTGCTGCATGACGTGGCACCAGTGGCAGGAGAAGTAGCCCACGGAGACGAACAGCAGCTTGTTCTCCCGCTTGGCCCGGGCCAGGGTGTCGGCGTTCCATTCCTGCCAGGCCACCGGGTCCTGGCCGTGGAGGGCCAGGTAGGGGGAGGCGTGGCCCGCCAATGCATTCTTCAAGGCTCCCGCCGCCATCCCCGGCCCCGTCAGCAGGGCCAGGCAGAGGAGGAGCAGCAGGCGTCGCGTCATGGCGTCACTTCATGGGCAGGTGGGACTCCAGCTGTTTGACGATGGCCTCGTGATCGAATTCCCGGCCGCCCACGGCGCGATAGATGACCCGGCCCCGGGCATCCACCACGAAGGTGGTGGGCAGGCCCTTCACCTTCCAGGCCTGCATGGCCCTGGAATCCCGGTCCAGCAGCAGGGGGAAGGCCGGCGCCGGCTCCAGCTGGCCGGTGAAGGAGAACACCGTGTCCGCGTCCTCGCCCACGTCCACGGCCACCACCGCCAGGCCCCGGTCCGCCAGTCGCTGGCGCAGGCGTTCCAGGGAGGGCATCTCCCGGCGGCAGGGGGGGCACCAGGTGGCCCAGAAGTTCACCACCACCAGCTTGCCATTCAGGTCGGCCAGATCGTGGACCTTGCCGTCCAGGTCCGGCAGTTTCAGGGCCGGGGCGGCATAGGGCCTGGAAATGGACGTGAGGGCGTGGGTGAGGGGCGGCAGGTCTTCGGCCCGGGCCGGCTGAGACAGGACGCAAAACAGGCCGAACAGCGGGGGAAGCAGCTTAATGAGCCGGGCAACGCACATCCGTCAGCACTCCTTCATGGGTCTTGTCCTCCACCCGCCAGCGGGCCACCAGGTCGAAGCGGCTGCCGGGTGGCAGGCCCGTGGCCAGCATGCCCTGGTTCCACTCCCCCACTTCGTATTCCTGCTCCACCGGGAACTGGGCCCAGCGGAAGGCGATGCGGGCGGGCTCCGGCAGGCCCAGGCCTTGCCACTGGGCCATCCAGTCCTCGACGGAACGCAGGGGGCGTTCCTCGCCGCTCACCCGCATCCGCCAGTCCTGGAGCTGGAAGCTCACGGCACCCGGCGCGGCGTCGTTGCGCAGCACCGTCATGTAGACGCAGGCCGTGGCATAGGGCTCCACGTCCCCGGCGGCGAAGCCCCGGTTGATGTAGAAGGCCCGGGCCTGGTCCGGCAGGATCTGGGTCAGGCGCAGGGTGACGCCGTGGACCCGGGTTTCCCAGGTCTCGGCCCCCGTGTCCGGGTCCTTGCGCGGGCCCTGCTCCGCCTGGGCGAGGCCCGGGACCAGGAACACCATGCACAGGAGGCGGCGCGCGGCCGCGCCGGCCTGGCGATGCGCCCGGATCATCGAAACAACGCGGCCAACACCGCCACGGCCAATAGGGCCCCCCCCACGCCAAGGATCACGGTCAAGGTGCTCACCCGGGCCTTCAACTGCCCGATCTCGGCCTGCAACAGCCCACCGACCCCGGCCTCCGCCGGCTGCTCCAGGGCCTCTCCGGTCTCCTGGGAGGGCACCGTGACAGTCTCATGCTCCGCCACGGCTTCCGCGGCGGGGCGGAGTGCCTGGGCCGCGTTCAGTGCCTCACGCAGGGCGGCGATCTCGGCCTGAAGGGCGTGATTCGCCTCGGCCAACGCCTCCGCGTTGGCGCGCTGGCCTTCGACTTCGGCCCGCAGCGCCGCCAGTTCTTCCTTGAACAGGGCCGCCATGTTCGCGCCTTCCGCCTCGTCGGCCGGCGCGGGCGGGAGCGCCTCCAGCCGGGCCTGGATTTCCTGCCCCATGGCCTCCAGCCTGGGGGAGATGCGCTCCTCCACGGCCGCCAGCAACACCGCCTCGTCCATTGGGGGCGGAGATTCGACGGCCTGGAGGGCCTGCAAGCGCTGTTCGATCCCTTCGAGCCGCTGGTCGTGGCCGGCCTTGGCGGCCTGGCCCTCGGCGGCCAGCCGCCGCATTTCCGCGGACAGGCTGTCCAGGGCAGTGCCCAATCCGTCGACCCCCCGGGCCAGCTGTGCATGACGGGCATCGGCGTCCGCCTGCGACTCCTGGCCCTGGCGTTCCATCCGGGACGCCTGTTGCTCAAGCCGGGCTTGCAGTTCCGCCAGCCGGTTGGACAAGCCCTGCTCCACCTGCCGCTGGAGGGCTTCCAGATCCGGCATGGATGGGCTGGGCGCGGCCTCCACGGAGCGCATGCGCTCTTCCAGCCGGGCGAACTGTTGCCCCACGGTTTCCGCATTCAATGCATTGCCAAGCAGGCCGGCCACGCTGGCCCGGGCCTCGTCGAGCTGCGCGCCCCAGCGTTGCAGCAGCCCCCGGGTGGACTCCAGTTCCGTCGCCACCTGCTTCCTGGCCTCCTCCAGCAGGTTGCCGCGCAGGGAGGCCATGGCCTCCCCCAGCAGGCGCTCGATGATCTCGGATAGATGAGCCCGGTCCACGGCGGGTTTGGGCGCTTGCACCACCGGCGCCACCCCGGGGGCCACCCCGACTGCCTGTACGGTCCCGGGAGTGGGGGCACCTTTCGGCAGGGTTTCCAGTATCGCCTCCAGCACGCCCGGCCCGGGCGGTTTGCTGATGGCGTGCAGGGCGCCGGCGGACCGGGCTTCCTGGATAAAGGCCACGTCATCATTGCCGCTGAAGATGATGACGGGAATGTCCCGGGTGGCGGGGGACGCCTTGATCCGCCGGGTCGTCTCGAAGCCATCCATGTCCGGCATCATGTGATCCATGAAGATCATGTCCGGATGGTGATGGGCAAGGTACTCCAGGGCTTGCGGGCCCGATTCCACCATGTCCACCCGGACACCGATGGATTCCAGCTTCTTCTGCATGGTGATGCGCCCCACCTTGGAGTCATCCACCACCAGCGCGTGTTGTTCACTCATAGCCGACTGTTCCTGGAAATTCGTGGCGACCACGTCAGGCCCCGAGTTTACCTTGCCATCCCGCTCAGCGGCCCCACCGGTTGCGCTCGATCTGGCGCCGCAACTCGCTGTCCTCTTCCTCCCAGCTGGCTTCCACCTCGCTGGGGTGGCAATCAGGGTCGCGTTCCTCCCGCACCTGGGCCGGTGGGATGGGCGGCGGCGGCGGCGAGGCGCCATCCCAGGCGAAGGGGTTCCTGAACCGGGGCGGATCCGGCAGGCAATCGTATTTGTAGGACGGCGGCCAGCCTGTCTCGTAGGGCAGGAAGGAGATGGTCTGCTCGAACACCAGGGGCTTGCCGCCGGGGGTGGGCGGCAGGGGCGGCATGTCCTGGATGGCCTTGCGGGCCAGCTCCGATGCCTTCGCCGAGGTGGACCACAGTTCTTCCGCCCGGGCCAGGGTGCCGTCCGGGTGGATGGTGATGCGGAAGCGGACCTGGCCCTGGTCCGGGCCTTCCACGGCGGTGCCCATCTGGCTGCGCACCTGCTGGCCCCAGGCGTTGCGGTAGCGCTTGCCGTTCTTGAGGCTGTAGGTGGAGGCCAGTTGCCATTCCTCGGCGGAGGGGGCGGGGGGCGCGGCCATGGAAGGGGGTGTCTTCACCGGCGGCGGCTCGACAGGTTTTTCCGCCTGGGGCTCGGGTTCCTCTCGCGGGGGTTCGCGCCTGGGCTTTTGCACTGCCTCGGCCGGCGGCGGGGGCGGCAGTTCGATCAGCTGGGCGTCGAGGGGGAGCGGTTCACGTGGGAGCGGCGCCTCGCCGGGCATGAGGCCGGCCCCGATCCACAGCCCCAGAAAACCCACCAGCAGCGCGCCGGGCAGGGTCAAGGGCAGGCGTCGCCAGGGGCTGTCCAGGCGCCAGTCGTAACCGGCCTTGGCGAGCACCTCAGTGGCCACTCTGCACGGCGATGAGGAAGTGCTTCG
>CAZREY010000070.1:0-10019 GCA_964599015.1 uncultured Thiobacillus sp. | reverse complement strand
CGGCTACCATCGAGGCGGATATCGTCAAGCAGAAGCAGGCCACCACCAACAACGGCTACACCGCCATCGCCTTCGGCAAGACCCACCCCAAGGTCTATTCCGAGCTGACCTCGGACCACCCCATCGACCTGGTGCGCTACCAGGTGGCCAGCTGCTACATGGGCCGGGCGGGCATGATCAACTCCGGCGGCGCCTCGGGCGAGAACGACCTGGCCCAGGCGGTGCGCACGGCGGTGATCAACAAGCGGGCCGGGGGCATGGGCCTCATCTCCGGGCGCAAGGCCTTCCAGCGGCCCATGGCGGAGGGAGTGCAGCTGCTCCATGCCATCCAGGACGTGTATCTGTCCGCCGAGGTGACCGTCGCCTGAGTACGGGCAGGGCCGTCTTCCTGTGCCCCCCGGGGGAAGGCGGCCGGCGGCGGATTCAATTCTTTTCGATTCCTGCCGATAATCCTTCAAAGGATGCGCATATCGATTGCCATCCCTTATCGATTGCCATCCCTTATCGTTTGCCACCCCTTATGGTTTGCCATCCCGCATCGCTTGCCAGTCCCACTGCCAGGCTGCTTTATTAACGATCCGATTTGTCACGTGGCCTCTCCCCCCGCACGGTGCCCGGAACCATGACCGGATTGCCCCAGCGTATCTCCAGCGCGCCCCGTCCCCGGAGCGGACGGCCGGGCGCCCTGACCCCGGGGACCTTCCCGGCCGAGGGGGTGGCCCTTGGCTGAGCCGGCCCGGGGCGGAGCCCTGCCGCGTATCCTCCGCCATCCCGCCACGGCCTGGGTGATCCTGCTGGTCTCCTTCGTGCTGACCGCCCTGGCCTGGTATATCTCCGACAGCGCCGTGCGCAAGCGCGCCGACGAGCGCTTCCGCTTCCAGTCCCAGGATGTGATGAGCGCCATCGGCAAGCGCATGCAGGAATATGAAATGGCCCTGCGCGCCGGCGCGGGCCTGTTCAACGCCTCGGATGTGGTCAGCCGTCAGGAGTGGCGCTCCTTCGTGGATGACCTCCATCTGCAGCGGTACTTTCCCGGCATCCAGGGGGTGGGGTTCAGCCGGATGGTCGCGCCCGGCGAACGGGAGCGGCATGTCGCCACTATCCGCGCGGAGGGGTTTCCCGATTACACCCTCCGCCCGCCGGGGCAGCGGGACACCTACAGTGCCATCGTCTACCTGGAGCCCTTTGACTGGCGCAACCAGCGGGCCTTCGGCTACGACATGTTCTCGGAGCCCACCCGCCGCGCCGCCATGGAAAAGGCCCGGGACAGCGGCCAGCCCGTGGTATCGGGGCGTGTCATCCTGCTGCAGGAAACCAGGGAGGACACCCAATACGGGTTTCTCATGTACATGCCCGTGTATCGCCACGGCATGCCGACCGACACCGTGGCGCAGCGCCGCGCGGCCCTGCTGGGCTTCGTCTACAGCCCGTTCCGGTCCCGGGACCTGATGCGGGGCATCCTCGGGGCGGGCCAGAAGGACATCGAATTCGAGCTCTACGACGGCGAGTTCCCCGCGCCGGAAACCCTGCTGTTCAACAACAGGGAGAAGGGCGAGGCGCGCTACCGCCCCCTGGGCAAGGATGCCTGGCTGGAGGGGCTGCACCAGCTTTCCATCGCCGGCCGTACCTGGAGCCTCTACCTGTATGCCCGGCCGGGCTACCTTTCCGCCGTGGAGGAGCGCCAGCCCCTGCTGGTGGCGGCCGGTGGCGTGGCGGTGGACATCCTGCTGTTCCTGATCATCGCCTCTCTTTCCCGCCAGTGGCAGCGGGCCGAGCGGATGGCGGGGCGGATCACCACGAAGCTGGCGGAGAGCGAGGCGCGCTACCGGGTGCTGTTCGAGCGGGCCAAGGCCCCCATGCTGATCATCGATCCCCGGGACAGCGCCATCGTCGAGGCCAACGACGCGGCCGCGGCCTTCTACGGTTATGACCGGGCGCGCTTGCGCCGGATGCGCATCACGGACATCAACATGCTCCCCCCGTCCGAGATCGAGAAGGAAATGGAGCGGGCCCGCCTGGAACGACGGGACTGTTTCTATTTCACGCACCGCCTGGCCAGCGGCGAGCTCCGCCGCGTGGAAGTGCGCTCCGGCCCCATCGAGCTGGATGCCCAGCAGCTGGTCTATTCCATCGTTTTCGATGTCACCCAGCGCTGGCGCCTGGAGGAGGCCAAGCGGCGACAGCTTGCCAGCCTGCGGGCCCTGAACGAGGTGGAGGCCATCCGGGATGCGGCCCTGGAAGAGCAGTTGCGGGCGGCCCTGGCCATCGGCTGCCGGCTGCTGGGACTGGAATTCGGCATCGTCAGCCACGTGGAAGGCGACCGCTACCGGGTGGTCGCCCAGGTGTCGCCGCCGGACACGCTGCGGGACGGGCAGATCTTCCCCTTCGGCCAGACCTATTGCGCCATCACCCTGAGCCGCCCCGGGGTCCTGGCCATCACCCACATGGGCGATTCGCCCTATCTGGGGCATCCCTGTTACGAGGCCTTCAAGCTGGAAAGCTATATCGGCGCGCCCCTCCGGGTGGATGGCGTCATCTATGGCACCGTGAATTTCAGTTCGCCCACGCCCTATCGGCGGGATTTCGAGGAGAGCGACCTGGAATTCATGACCCTGCTGGCCAACTGGGTGGGCTCCGCCATCGAACGGGAACAGGCCCGGCAACGCCTGGCGGAAAGCGAACTGCGCCTGAAGACCATCGTGGAAACCGAGCCCGAATGCGTGCAGGTGCTGGATACCGGTGGCCGGATCGTGCAGGTCAACCGGGCCGGTCTGGCCGTTTACCAGGCGGAGTCGCCGGCCCGGGTGGAGGGGCGCGCCCTGGTGGATTTCGTGGCGCCGGAGTACCGGGATGCCTGCCTGGCCATGCGGGACCGGGTGCTGGCCGGCCAGGCGGAGAAGATCGAGCTGGAGGTGGTGGGCCTGGCGGGCGCCCGCCGCTGGCTGGAGATCCACGCCGTTCCGCTGCGCAACCCCCGGGAGGAGATCGTCGGCATCCTGGGGGTGGCCCGGGACACCACGGCGCGCAAGCGGACGGAGGCGGAACTGCAAGCCGCGAAAGAGGCCGCCGAGGCGGCCAACCTGGCCAAGAGCCAGTTCCTGGCCACCATGTCCCACGAGATCCGCACCCCCATGAACGGCATCCTCGGCATGGCCGAACTGCTGATGCTGCCGGACCTCGCTCCGGCCGAGTCCAGGGATTATGCCCAGACCATCCTCTCCTCCGGCCAGACCCTCATGACCCTGCTCAACGACATCCTGGACCTTTCCAAGGTGGAGGCGGGCAAGCTGGAACTCATGGAGGCGGAGTTCGACCCGGAGGACATCCTGGAAGAGATCGCCGCCCTGTTCGCGGGGCCGGCCCGCAACAAGCAGATCAGGATAGGGGTGGCCTGGAACGGACCCCGACCGGCCCACTATCGCGCCGACCCCATCCGCCTGCGCCAGATGTTGTCCAACCTGGTCAGCAATGCCATCAAGTTCAGCGCCGGCGGCGAGGTCCGGGTGGAAGCCTTCGAGTCCAGGCATGGGCCTCAGGGTGCCGAACTGGCCTTCGCCGTGACGGACGAGGGCATCGGCATTCCTCTGGAAAAGCAGTCCCGGCTGTTCGAGCCCTTCTCCCAGGCGGACGCTTCCTTCACGCGTCTCCACGGTGGCACCGGGCTGGGTCTGTCCATCGTGCGCAGCCTGGCGCGACTGATGGGGGGCGACGTGGGCCTGGAAAGCCAGGAGGGCCGGGGCTCGCGCTTCTGGTTCACCATCCTGGCCAATCCCCTGACAGAGGGCGCCTCAAGGCCCGTCCCCGCCGCGGTCGGCGTCGAGGCCGATCCGGTGACACCCCTGGCTGGGCGGCGCATCCTGGTGGTGGAGGACAACCTGGTCAACCGCAAGGTGATCGAGGCGATGCTGGAGCGCCTGGGCGTTCACGTCGAATGCGCGGAAAATGGGCTGGAGGCCATCGAATGCATCGCCCGCTCCGGCCTTCCCGACCTGATCCTCATGGACTGCCAGATGCCGGTGATGGACGGTTATGAAACCACCGCCCACCTGCGGGACCGGGAAGCCCGGGAGGGGCTGCCCCACCTGCCCATCCTGGCCCTGACGGCCAACGCCTTCGAGGAGGATCGTAAGCGCTGCTCGGCCGTGGGCATGGATGACTTCATGAGCAAGCCGGTCCACATGGATGCCCTGAGGAACATCCTGGAGAAATGGCTGCCCGGCTGACGGTCAGGGCGGGATGGAGGCCGCCAGGGCGGCGCCCCGCAGGCCGATGTCCCCATCCAGGACCACCGCCACGGGCAGGGTGCGCATCCAGTCGCTGAACCGCCCCTTGGCGTGGAATCCGGCGAGGAAGTCCGGTCCGCGCAGGAGGGGCAGGATCTTGGGGGGGATGCCGCCGGCCAGGTAGATGCCGCCCCTGGCCTGGGTGAGCAGGGCGATGTCGCCGGCCACCTGGCCGTAGACGGCGGCGAACAGCTTCAGGGCGCGGATGGCCGCCGCGTCATGGCCGTCCAGGGCCGCCTGGCTGATGGCCTGGGCGGGAATGGGGGCGGAGAGCAGGGGGGCATCCTCCGCGCCCGCCTCCCGGGCGCAGAAGCGATACAGATCGACGATGCCCGGGCCCGACACCAGGCGCTCCGCCGATACCCGGCCGTACAGGCCGCGCATGTAGGCCAGCAGGCGGTCCTGCTCCCCGTCCAGGGGGGCGAAGCCCATATGGCCGCCTTCCGTGGGCAGGGGGCGGCGCAGGCCGTCCCGGGGGATGCCGATGCTGACCCCCAGGCCGGTGCCCGCGCCCACGGCGGCGATCACGCCATCCGGCTGGGGGGCGTCGCCCTGGAGCACGGCCAGGTCCTTCGTCTCCAGGACATTGAGCCCCCAGCCCACGGCGGTGAAATCGTTGACCAGTCGCACGCGCCCCGGGCCCAGCCGGCCCTCCAGGGCGCCGGCATCGATATGCCAATCCAGGTTGGTGAAGCGGACGCGCCGTCCATCCGTGGGGCCGGCCACGGCCAGACAGGTGGCTTCGGGGGCGGGTGCCCGGCCCAGGTAATCGGCCAGGATGGCGTCCAGGCCCGGGTGTTCCGCGTTGCGGTAGTGCCGGATGTCCGCCAGGGTCACGCCGCCGTGGGCGAGTTGGGCCGTGGCCAGGCGGCAGTGGGTGCCGCCGATGTCGCCGACCAGAATCCTCAAGACCAGAGCCTGCGCTCGCCGCTGGCGTAGCGGCCCCTGATCCAGTGGTCGATGCTCAGCTTGCCGGGGCCGGCGAAGATGAGGGGCAGGAACATGACCAGGTAGATGAGGGGCAGCTTCCAGCCCTGGTCGCACACGTTGTAGCCCAGGCCCCCATGGACGGAGACGATGGCGACGACGGTGAGGATGGACAGGGAGAAGGCGAAGAAGCGGGTGGCCAGGCCCAGCACCAGGGCCACGGGGCCGATGAGTTCGAACCAGGTGGCCAGTTGCCAGCTGATTTCCACGGGCACGTGGTTGAGGGGAAAGGGGAAGCGGTCCTGTATCTCCATGAACCAGTTGCTGCCGTGGAGCTTTTCCACCCCCGAGGTCCAGAACTCATAGGCCAGCAGGAGGCGCAAGGCCAGCTGGGGCAGCCAGGCGCCGGCAAAATCCAGATGCTCCAGGAGGGCCCTGGCTTGCGCTGTCAGACGCCGGGATTGAAACAGGCTCATGAGGCCCCCTGGTGGTTATCGTGGTTATGCACCATCACGTTGGCGCGGCCATTCTGCTTGGCTTTGTAGCACGCGGCATCCGCCGCGGCCAGGCATTCGTCCAGGGTGGACCAGTGGGGCGGCACATGCACCACGCCGATGCTGGCCCCCACCTGAAAGGTTTTCCCGTCCCATTGGAAGCTGAAGCCGCCGACGCTGTCCTTCACGTCCCGGGCGATGCGTTCCGCCATGTCGTCGGGGCAGGCGTTGAGCACGATGGCGAACTCGTCTCCGCCCATGCGGGCCAGGACGTCGGTATCCCGGATGCGGTCCTGCATCAGGCTGGCGATCCGGCGCAGCAGCTCGTCTCCGGCGGCGTGGCCCACCGTGTCGTTGACCGGCTTGAAGTGGTCCAGGTCGATGTACAGGATGGACATGGGGAAGTCCCCCGCGCGCTTGCTGGACAGCGTGCGGGCCAGGCGTTCCTCGAAGGCGCGCCGGTTCATCAGACTGGTGAGGCTGTCATGGTCCGCCTGCCAGAGCAGCTTGCGGTGCATCTCCCGGTCCTCGGTGACGTCCCGCATCACCAGCACCCCCCCCATGATTTCCCCTTCCGGCGTGTGGATGGGGGCGCAGGAGCCTTCCACTTCATATTCCAGACCGGATGCCGACAGCAGGGATGCGGAATCGGGCAGGCTGGTGTGGTTGCCGCCCAGGGTGTCGGCCACCAATGCCTGGGTGAGCTCCTGGCGATCATGCTTGTTGAACAGGTGCATGACGGCATCCACGGACTGGCCCGTGGCGGCCGTCAGGGACGTGCCAAGCAGTTGTTCGGCCACGGGGTTGAGGTAGCGGATACGCCTGTCGCCGTCGAATCGCAGCACCGCGTCGCCGATGGCATGGAGGGTGACCTGGGCCCGTTCCTTTTCCTCGAACAGCTCCTTCTCCAGGCGCCGGCTGAGACGGATGACGAAGACCGCGATGACCAGGCCCACGACCAGGGCGCCGGCGGAAAGGGCCACCGTCAGCTGCCGGGCCTTGGCGCTGGCCTGGCGGGCCTCGTCCATGGCGGCCTGATTCTTGGCGCGCTGCATGGCCACCAGCCTGGACCACTCCATCATCATGCTTTCCTGCACGGGCAGCAGATTCTGATGGATCAGGTGGCGTGCCTCCTCGAGCCGGTCGTCCTGGAGCAGGCCGACGGCCTGTTCGGCGTTCTGCTCCACCCCCCGCACTTCCTGGCGGATCCGGGTCCACAAGGCGAGTTCGTCGTCGTCCAGGGGCAGGGCCAGGAATTTTTCCCGGGCCAGGATGAATTCCCGCGCCATGCGGGCAAAACGCATGATTGCCTCATCCCGCAGGAAGGGATCGCCCATGTTGCTGGCCAGCATCAGGGCCTGGTAGCGGGCTTCATGCACGGCCCGCATGGCCGTGGCCAGCTCGGCCTTCTCGTTCCGCTCCGCCACGATGGCGGTGAGCTGCTCGCTGAGGATGCGGATGTAGGTGGCGCCGATGGCCGTGACCGCCGCCATCAGGATGAGCATGACACTGAAGCCAGCGATGACGGGGACCAGGGCGGAAGGGCGTTTCATGGGCCGGTAATGTGCCTGCCCCCATGGGTGGCGTCAATTTGAGGGCGCCTGGCGGCCATTTCAGTCCAGAATTTCCAGGTCCAGCAAGGCATCGTTCAGGCCGGTGCGGTCGTCGGTCAGGACGGGCAGGGTGTAGGTTTGCACGCCGTATTCGAATGGCCGGCCATGGTGGTCGGCCATGAGGCTGGGCCGGGTGTCCGGCTGCAACACCAGGGACGGCGGGGTGTCCAGGACCTCGACGATGATGCAGATCTCCCCCTGGTGGCGCACGCGCAGGCCCACCAGCGTGCGCAGGTGGGGCAGGGTGATGATTTCCTCGCTCACGGGCCGGCTCAGTTTTCCCGGCCCATGAGCCAGCGGGTGTAGAGGGTTTCCGCCGCCCCGTGGAGCAGGGGCAGGTTGGCACCGTTCAATGCCTGCATCTGTTCCGGCGTCTGCACGGCGGGACTGCGGGCGGCGGCGATCTCGTCCGCGCCCACCGCGCACCACTCGCGGATCATGGCTTCGGTCATCTCCACGTGGCATTGCATGGCCAGATGGGGGCCCAGCACGAAGGCCTGGTTGACGCAGTGGGCGCTGCCCAGGATGCGGGTGGCCCCCGGCGGGAGGGAGAAGGTCTCGCCATGCCAGTGGAAGGCCTCGAAGGCCGCCAGGTCCGGCAGCCAGGCCCGGGCCTCGGCATTGTCCGCCCGTTCCACACGGCCCCAGCCGATTTCCTTCACCGGGTTGCGCGTGACCTGCCCCCCCAGGGCCTTGGCCATGAGCTGGCCCCCCAGGCAGTGGCCCAGGACCGGGATGTTCCGTTCCACGGCCTGGCGGATCAGGGAAAGCGCGGGGGGTATCCAGGGCAGGTCGTCGTTCACGCTCATGGGCCCGCCCATGAACACCAGGCCGGCGAAGGCGTCGGGCGAGCCGGGCACTGGATCGCCCGCATCGACGGCGACGAGCTCCCATGCCAGGCCCCGGCTCTCCAGGAAGGCGGCGAAATGCCCGGGGCCTTCAGTGGCGGCGTGGCGGAAGACGGCGACGGGCTTCATGGCGGGAACCTCCTGGTGCGGGTCCCGCCATTATGGCCGGATCGTCATCCTTCCGCCCGGCGGGATGGCCCACCCGCAAGCCCGGGCGTTGAGTCGCCGGTCAGGCCTGCCCGCTCTTGTCCTTCTCGATCAGCGCGTCGGCCGAGGGGTTGTGGGTGGACGCGGAGTTCTCCGCCTCGACCACGTAGGCATCGATGCGCTCGTCCCTGTTCAGGGCGGCGGCCACGTCCCGCACCAGGTCCTCCACGAACTTGGGATTGTCGTAGGCCTTCTCGGTGACGTGTTTCTCGTCCGGCCGCTTGAGCAGGCCGTAGAGCTGGCTGGAGGCGTTCTCCTCGGCGATCTGGATGATGTCCTCGATCCACACGAAGGCGTTGGTGCGCACGGTGATGGTGACGTGGGAGCGCTGGTTGTGGGCGCCGTAGGCGGAAATCTTCTTGGAGCAGGGGCACAGGCTGGTGCAGGGCACCAGGACCTTCATGGTCTGGATGTATTCCCCCTTGCGGATCTCGCCGATGAAGGTGACGTCGTAATCCATCAGGCTTTCCACGCCGGACACGGGGGCCTTCTTGTTGACGAAGTAGGGGAAGTTCATTTCCACATGGCCCGACTCCGCCTCCAGCTTCACCACCATCTGGCGCAGCATGTGCTCGAAGGACTCCACGGAAATCTCCCGTTCGTAGCCGTTGAGAATCTCGATGAAGCGGGACATGTGGGTGCCCTTGAAGTGGTGGGGCAGGTAGACGTACATGCCGAAGGTGGCGATGGTGTGCTGCACGCCGCCGGTCTTGTCCAGCACCTTCACCGGGTGGCGGATGGCCTTGATGCCCACCTTGTCGATGGCGATCTTGCGGGAGTCCGGGTAGTTCTGGACGTCGGCGATGGCCGTCTGGCCGGGGGGGCAGGCGGCGGGGGTGTCGCAAACCGTGTCGCAGGTGCTCATGGGAAATATTCCAATATGCTGATGTTTAGTTAGACTCAGTATAAATCACGCCATATACCTGAGTAAACTACTCGGGTAATGCTTTTTTTACCGCAGCTTCGAGGCCGGTGGCATCCAGACCGCAGCGGGCCAGGAGGGTGGCGGGGTCGCCGTGCTCCACGAAGCGGTCCGGCAGGCCCAGGTGCAGCACCCGCTTCACCAGGCCCCGTTCCGCCAGGCATTCCGCCACGGCGGCCCCGGCACCGCCCATGACCACGTTTTCCTCGACGGTCACCAGCAGGTCGTGGGTTTCGGCCAGTTGCTGCACCAGGTCCTTGTCCAGGGGTTTGACGAAACGCATGTCCGCCACGGTGGCGTCCAGGGACTCGGCGGCCGCCAGGGCGGCGTTCACCGGGGCCCCGAAGGCCAGGAAGGCGATGCGATTTTCCTGTCGGCCGCAGACCCGGCGCACGACGCCCTTGCCGATCTCCAGGGGCTCCAGGCCATCGGACAGGGGCGTGCCCGGGCCGCAACCCCGGGGATAACGCACCGCGCTGGGCCCCGGGTGCCGGTAGGCGGTGGAGAGCAGGCGCCGGCATTCGTCCTCGTTGGAGGGGGCGGCGATGAGCATGTTGGGGATGCAGCGCAGGAAGGAGAGGTCGAAGGCGCCCGCGTGGGTGGGACCGTCCGCCCCCACCAGGCCGGCCCGGTCGATGGCCAGCATCACCGGCAGGTCCTGCAGGGCGATGTCGTGGATGAGCTGGTCGTAGGCCCGCTGCAGGAAGGTGGAGTAGATGGCCACC
>CAZREY010000069.1:0-10045 GCA_964599015.1 uncultured Thiobacillus sp. | reverse complement strand
AGCGGGCGTAGAGCAGGTGCAGGATGGCGTGCTCGATGCCGCCGATGTACTGGTCCACGGGCAGCCAATGGTTGGCGCGGCCGTCCAGCATGCCTTTGTCCAGGTCCGGGCAGGCGTAGCGGGCGTAGTACCAGGAGGACTCCACGAAGGTGTCCATGGTGTCCGTCTCCCGCTCGGCCTGGCCGCCGCACCTGGGACAGGTGCATTCGTAGAAGGACGGCATCTTCTTGATGGGGGAACCCACGTCGATCTTCACGTCCTCGGGCAGCACCACGGGCAGGTCCTTTTCCGGCACCGGCACGTCGCCGCAGGCGGGGCAGTGGATGATGGGGATGGGGCAGCCCCAGTAGCGCTGGCGGCTGATGCCCCAGTCCCGCAGGCGCCAGGTGGTGCGCCGGTCCCCCAGGCCCAGGTTCTTCAGCACCAGGGCGATCTTTTCGATGGCGTCCTGGGAGGCGCGGCCGGAGAAGTCGCCGGAGTCGAACAGTGTTCCGTACTCAAGGTACGGCAGGGGAAATGGGAAATGGGAAATGGGAAACGTGTCGGATGCCCCCGGGTTTTGCGTTTCCCGTTTCTCGTTTCCCGTTTCTCCGGCCGGTCGTATCACGGCCCGCACCGGCAGGCCGTACTTTTGCGCGAAGGCGAAGTCCCGCTCGTCATGGGCCGGCACGGCCATGACGGCCCCCTCGCCGTAGCCCATGAGCACATAGTTGGCCACCCACACCGGCACGGGCTCGTTGGTGAAGGGGTGGTAGACCTTCAGGCCCGTGTCCATGCCCTTCTTTTCCATGGTGGCCATGTCGGCTTCCGCCACGCTGCCCTGCTTGCATTCGTGGATGAAGGCGGCCAGCTCCGGGTTGTTCCGGGCAGCCTGCTGGGCCAGGGGGTGTTCGGCGGCCACGGCCACGTAGGTGACGCCGAACAGGGTGTCGGCCCGGGTGGTGAAGACCTTCAGGACGGGTTCGGCATTTCCCTCTCCCCTAGCCCCTCCCCCGCTTGCGGGGGAGGGGAACGTTGTGCTCCCCTGGGGGGAGGTTGGGGACAAGGGGAAGTGGATCTCCACGCCGAAGCTCTTGCCGATCCAGTTCTTCTGCATGGTCTTCACCCGCTCGGGCCAGCCGGGCAGGTTGTCGAGCTCACTCAGCAACTCTTCCGCGTAGTCGGTGATGCGGAAGAAGTACATGGGGATGTCCCGCTTTTCCACCAGGGCGCCGGAACGCCAGCCCCGGCCGTCGATGACCTGTTCGTTGGCCAGCACGGTGTGGTCCACCGGGTCCCAGTTCACCGTGGCCATCTTCTTGTAGATGACGCCCTTCTCGAACAATTTGGTGAACAGCCACTGTTCCCAGCGGTAGTAGTCGGGCTTGCAGGTGGCCAGTTCCCGGGACCAGTCGATGGCCAGCCCCAGGGACTTCAGCTGCCTGCGCATGTAGTCGATGTTGGAATAGGTCCAGCCGGCGGGGGCCACGTTGTTGGCCATGGCGGCGTTCTCGGCGGGCAGACCGAAGGCGTCCCAGCCCATGGGCTGCAGGACGTTGAACCCCTTCATGCGGTGGTAGCGGGCCAGCACGTCGCCGATGGTGTAGTTGCGCACGTGGCCCATGTGCAGCTTCCCGGAGGGGTAGGGGAACATGGACAGGCAGTAGTACTTGGGCTTGGTGGTGTCTTCCACGGCCTTGAAGGCCTGTTTTTCTTCCCAGTGCTGCTGGGCTTCCGGCTCGATGATCTCCGGGCGGTATTGGGCGTCCATGGAGGGCGTTCGTATGTACTTGAAGGAACGGCGGATTATAGCCGGGCTTCGGGTGACAGGCCGTGGGCTCGGCGTTTATACTCGGTCGGCTTATTTCCTGAATTTTCGTCTGTTCTAGGGGAGACCCCGCATGTCCAAGAAGCATCCCGTCGTCGTCGTCACCGGTTCCTCCGGCGCCGGCACCACCACCGTCAAGCGCGCCTTCGAGCACATCTTCAAGCGCGAGAACCTGAACGCCGCCGTGATCGAGGGCGACAGCATGCACAGCCTGGGCCGCGTGGAATTCAAAGCCGCCATGCAGAAGGCCGAGGCCGCCGGCAACAAGCACTTCTCCCATTTCGGTCCCGAGGCCAACGACTTCGAAGGCCTGGCCAACATCTTCAAGACCTACGGCAAGACCGGCGGCGGCAAGAAGCGCTACTACATCCACAGCGACGAGGAAGCCGCGGCCCTGAACAAGCGCCTGGGCACCAACCTGAAGCCCGGCGAGTTCACCCCCTGGGAAGACATCCCCAAGGGCACCGACCTGCTTTTCTATGAAGGCCTGCACGGCCTGGTGGTGACCGACAAGGTGGACATGGCCCAGCACGTGGACCTGGCCATCGGCGTGGTGCCCGTGGTGAACCTGGAGTGGATCCAGAAGATCCACCGGGACGGCGCCGAGCGGGGCTATTCCGCCGACGTGATCGTGGACACCATCCTGCGCCGCATGCCCGACTACGTGCACTACATCACCCCCCAGTTCTCCCGCACGGACATCAACTTCCAGCGCGTCCCCACGGTGGACACCTCCAACCCCTTCATCGCCCGGGACATCCCCACCCCGGACGAGAGCTTCATCATCATCCGTTTCCGCGATCCCAAGGGCGTGGACTTCCCCTACCTGCTGAACATGATCCCGGACTCCTTCATGTCCCGCCGCAACAACATCGTCGTGCCCGGCGGCAAGATGGGTTTCGCCATGGAACTCATCCTGGAACCCCGCATCCACGACCTGGTGGCCGGCGCCAAGAAGTAAGTCCTTCCACGCCGGAAAAAGCCGGGCCCGGGCCCGGCTTTTTTTATTGCCCATTCCTCGGCGTCCCGTTGCGGCACACATTTCCCTTCTCCCTTCTATCATTGGGTATATAGCAGCACATCCAAGGGATGAAGCGAAAAGCTTCCAGGAACCATGCAGCGAACCCGCCATGCCGTCCGTGCGCTGTTCTTGGCTTGGTTGCTTATGGGCGGTGTGGCCCTCTCCGCGCCCTCCCCCACCGCCCAGGACGGGAAGAAGGCCATCCCCTTCCAGTTCGTCGACCTGGATGGCCGCTCCGTCAGGCTGGCCGACTTCCGGGGGAAATGGGTGCTGGTTAATTTCTGGGCCTACTGGTGCCCGATCTGCCGCATCGGCGTGCCCTCTCTCAACGAGCTCAACAAGCGTGAAGACCTGGTGGTCATCGGCGTGAGCCTGGATTACGGCGAGGATGTGGCCAATGTGCGGGAAGCGGTGGACCAACATGGCCTGGACTACCAGGCCCAGGTCGCCGGCGGCTCCCGCCGGGACCCCCGCAGCCCCTACCGCCAGGTGGGTCCGGTGGACTATTTCCCCACCTCCTACCTTTACGACCCCACGGGGGAGATCGTCATGTTCATCCCCGGACAGTTGCGCAAGAACCAGGTGCTGGCCTTCATGGACAAGTGGCGCGCCGAGCGGGGCGGTCCGGCCGCCAAGCCCGTGTACGCCATGAACCTGGCCAAGTTCGAGGCCGCCCTCACGCGCCGCTACGGCAGTACCGGTTCCGAAGCCTTCCGGCAGTGGCGGAGCCTGCGCGAAGGGCTGGCGTCGGTACCCGAGGAGACCAGGCTGGCCCGTGTCAACGATTTCTTCAACAAGCGCGTCCGCCACATGGACGACAAAAAGGCCTGGGGCCAGGCGGACTACTGGGCCACACCCTCGGAAACCCTGGGGGCCGGGCGGGGCGACAGCGAGGACATCGCCGTCGCCAAGTATTTCACCCTGCTTAGCGCGGACATCCCCGGCGACCGGCTGCGCCTGATCTATACCCGCCTGAACGACGGCGACAGGGCAGGCAAGGATCCGGTGCACATGGTCCTGGCCTACTATCCCCAGGCGGGGCAGGACCCCCTGGTGCTGGACGACCACTTCCCCGAGATCAAGCCCGCCTCCCAACGCCCGGAGCTCAGGCCGGTTTTCAGCTTCAACAGCCAGCACACCCCCACGCAAGCCGAAACGTCCACCTACAACCTGACGGCGTGGCAGAAAACCCTGCAACGCGCCCGAGCGGAAGGATTCGAATAGGAGAGTCGCCATGTCGCTCTACCGTCAACTCTGGTTGTCCATCCTCTTGAGCATGCTGCTGGCCCTGGCCGCCAGCCTGTTCACCACGCTCTACAGCGGACGTTCCTACCTGGAAACCCAGCTCACCATCAAGAACCGGGACAATGCCGCGGCCCTGGCCCTGGCCCTGGGCCACCAGGGCGTCAACCCCGACGACCTGGTGGTGGCCATCACCGCCCAGTTCAACAGCGGCCAATACGAATACATCCTCATCACCAACCCCCAGGGCCACAGCATGGTGGAGCGCATCGCCCCCGCCGCCGAACCCGATGTGCCCCGCTGGTTCAAGCGCCTGCTGCCCATCCGGCCCACCCCCGGCGTGGCCCAGATCAACAGCGGGTGGCAGCAGGTGGGCACCCTGTCTCTCATGAGCCACACCCACTTCGCCTACAGTGACCTGTGGAGCGGCGCCATCACCCTCTGCGGCGTCATGCTGGCGGCCGGGCTTCTGGGCGGCGGCCTGGGCACCCTGGTGCTGCGTCGGCTGCGCAAGCCCATGCGGGCGGTCATCGGCCAGGCCAACGCCATCCGGGAACGCCGCTTCACCACCATCCCCGAGCCCACCGTGCCGGAGCTGCGCCAGCTCGCCTCGGCCATGAACGACATGGTCACCCGCCTGCGCCAGGAGTTCGAGGAGGATGCCAGCCGCTACGAGACCCTGCGCAAGGAGGCCAACTTCGACATCCTGACCGGCCTGGCCAACCGGGACTTCTTCATGGCCAACCTGGCCAGGACCCTGGCGGACGAGGGTTCCGCCGGCGGCAGCATGGCCATCATCCGCATGGCCCGGCTGGAGCACATGAATCGCCAGTTCGGCCGGGAGGCCACCGATGCCCTGCTGGTGCGGATCAGCCAGAGCCTGGGCGCCATGGGCGCGGAATGCCCCGGCATCTTCGCCGCCCGCCTGAAAGGGGCCGATTTCGGCCTGATACTCACCTCCGAATGCGACGCCCGATCGGTGCTGGAGGCCCTGCAGGACAAGCTGGGCGAGCTGGCGGAGCCCTATGCCGACCGGGTGGCCTCCACCTACATCGGCTATGCCGCCTTCCACCATGGAGAAGCCCCCTCGGACCTGCTGGCACGGGTCGACCAGGCCGTGGCCGCCGCCGAAAGCGAGGGCCATGACGCGGTGCGGGAAGCCGCCCCCGTCGACCAGGCCGCCACCCCCGTCAACACCGAGGAATGGCGCCTGGCCATCAGCCACGTGCTGACCCACCCGGACCACCTCACCCTGGTGCGGCATCCCCTCCAGCTGGGCGGGGTTTCCCAGTGCGAATGCCACCTGCGCATCCGGCTCGCGGGCGGCGCGGAATGGCTGCCCGCCAACCGCTTCATGCCCCAGGCGGAGCGCATCGGCCTGGCCCCGGCCCTGGACCTGGCGGCCGTGTCCCTGGCCCTGGACAGCCTGGAGCTGGAACGGGACGCGGCGCCCCGCTGGATCAACCTCTCTCCCCGCTCGGTGGCGGACAGCGCCTTCCGGGACCGACTGCTGGAAATCCTCATGTCGCGGCACGAACTGCTGGACCGGCTGTGGCTGGAAGTGCATGAAATCGGCGCCATCCGGCGCCTGGACGGCCTGCGGGAACTGGCCCGCATCCTCAAGCCCCTGGATTGCCGCCTGGGCCTGTCCCACTACGGCCACCAGTTCAGCCGCATCGGCGAGCTCTACGGCCTGGGCCTGGATTTCCTCAAGGTGGACACCGGCTTCATCCGCGACATCCAGGCCAACCCTGGCAACCAGGCCTTCCTCGCCGGCCTGCGGGACACGGCCCACAAGATCGGCATGCGCGTGCTGGCGGAGGGCGTGGAAACAAAAGCCGAGTTGGACAAACTCATGGAATTGGGCCTGGACGGCTTTACCGGTCCCGCCGTCGGCGACAAGGCGCCCTGACCCCCGCAAGCTGACGGGCGCGGCCGCGCCCGCCCACGGGCCTGGTCGCCCCGGGTTTTCTTGGCCCCTTCGGGGAGCGGGCCCTCAGCAGTGCCGCCACCAGGGCTGTTCGCGGAAATACGCCGGCAATTCCTCCGCCTCCAGCGGCGCCCCGAAAAGGAAGCCCTGGGCCGCGTCCCGGACATCCGGCACCTCGACGATCACCACGAATTCATCGCCGCCGCGGCCACGCACTTGGCCACCATGTGCACGAGCTGGGTGCGCGGGATGGGATCGCCCTCCACCACCAGCACCCGCGCCCGGTAACGGCCCTGCCCGTCTCGGTGTGTTTACCGCATCGCATCCTCCAATCACCCGGCGGCGCCCCACGGCTATCTGGGAGACAATTGCCATCCATCCCTGATTTCGGCATCGCCATGGAAATATTTCACCGCTTTCACCTGGAGTGCGCCCGCCGCCTGCCCAAGCTGCCGCCGGAGCACCCCTGCGCGCGCCTCCACGGCCATTCGTTCCAGATCGAGGTGCATGTGGCGGGCCCCCTGGACCCCGTCCTGGGCTGGGTGCTGGACTTCGCCGACCTCCAGCGGGCCTGGCAGTCCATCCACGCCGCCCTGGACCACCGCTGCCTGAACGACATCCCGGGCCTGGACAATCCCACCAGCGAACACCTGGCCATGTGGATCTGGGACCGCCTCAAGCCCGACCTGCCCGGACTGGCGAAAATCGTCGTCATGGAGACCCGGGCATCAGGCTGCGTATACACCGGAAAAACCTGAAGCCGCTCCCTCCCGGCGGGGGCGGGGAGGCATGCAAAATGCTTGTAGAATGCCCCGAGTGATTGCCGATCGAGGCCCATGTCGTGACCTATTGCCTAGCCATCAACGTCGACCAGGGTCTGGTCTTCTGCTCCGATTCCCGCACCAATGCCGGCATCGACAACATCAGCACCTATTCCAAGATGCACACCTTCGCCTGGCCGGGGGAGCGCATCTTCGTGCTCCTCTCCGCCGGCAACCTGGCCACCACCCAGGCGGTGGTGAAGAAGCTCCACAGCGATACCCCCAACGGACTGATGCCCAACCTGCAATCCGTGCGCACCATGCAGGAGGCGGCGGACTACGTGGGCATCGTCAGCACCTTCGTGCAGAAGCAACAGCAGGAGCGGGACACCTCCAACACCAGTTTCGAGGCCACCTTCATCTTCGGCGGCCAGATCGCCGGCGGCGCGCCCGAGATGTTCATGGTCTATCCCCAGGGCAACTACATCCATGAGTCCCGGGAACACCCCTATCTCCAGATCGGCGAGATCAAATACGGCAAGCCCATCCTGGACCGGGTGATCAAGCGGGACGTGTTCCTGGAGCGGGCCGCCCGTTGCGCCCTGGTGTCCATGAATTCCACCTGCCGCAGCAACGTCACCGTGGGCCCCCCCGTGGAACTGCTGATCTACGAGAAGGACAGCCTGAGCCCGGGCCGCCATCTCTACCTCACCGACGACGATCCCTTCGCCCGGCAGATGTCGGAAAAGTGGAACGAAGGCCTGCTCATGGCCCTGCAGAACCTGCCCCGCTTCGAGTGGGAGACCATGGCCGAGGGCCAGGGGGAAGAGGGCCGGGTCTACAACTTCCCCACCAATCCCTGATCAAGTCCAACAGCGCGACGCCTTTTGGTGCGTCGCGCGCCATTTCGGCGCCCCCCCGGCGATGGAGGCGGACATGCTGCCGCCTTCCCCCGCCTGCCCGTCAAGGCATGAACATTGCTCCGGCAAGGTCTGTCCTCCACCACGGACCCGTCCATGTCCATCCACGTCGCCCTGCGCCACACCACCCATTACCGCTATGACCGGCCGGTCAGCCTGAGCCCCCACCTCATCCGCCTGCGGCCCGCGGTCCACAGCCGCACCCCCATCGTTTCCTACAGCCTGAAGGTCCGGCCGGAAAGGCACTTCATCAACTGGCAGCAGGACCCCTTCGGCAACTGGCTGGCCCGCCTGGTTTTCCCGGAAAAGACAAAGGAACTGCTGGTGGACGTGGAGGTGATCGCCGACCTGACGGTGATCAACCCCTTCGACTTCTTCGTGGAGGACTACGCCGAGCACTGGCCCTTCGACTATCCCGCCGCCCTGAAGCAGGAACTGGCGCCCTATCTCGAGGCCCACGAGAACGGCCCCCTGCTGGACGGCTACCTGGCCGGCATCCCCCGGGCGCGCAAGCACATCGTCGATTTCCTCGTGGAGCTCAACCAGACGCTGCAAAAGGCCATCCGCTACACCATCCGCCTGGACCCGGGGGTGCAGACCTGCGAGGAGACCCTGGACAGGGCCCTGGGCTCCTGCCGGGACACGGGCTGGCTCCTGGTGCAGGTGCTGCGCCACCTGGGCCTGGCGGCCCGCTTCGTGTCCGGCTACCTGGTGCAGCTCACCCCGGACGAGAAATCCCTGGACGGCCCCTCGGGCACGGACCACGACTTCACCGACCTGCACGCCTGGGCCGAGGTCTACGTGCCCGGTGCCGGCTGGATCGGCCTGGACCCCACCTCCGGCCTGTTCGCCGGCGAGGGCCACATCCCCCTGGCCTGCACCCCCCACCCCACCAGCGCCGCGCCCATCGACGGTCTCGCGGACAAATGCGAGGTGGCCTTCAGCTACCACAACACCGTCACCCGCTTCCGGGAGGACCCCCGGGTCACCAAGCCCTACAGCGACCAGCAGTGGACCCACATCCAGGCCCTGGGCCGGCTGGTGGACCGGCGCCTGGAAGAGATGGACGTGCGCCTCACCCTGGGGGGCGAGCCCACCTTCGTGTCCGTCGACGACATGAACGCCCCGGAATGGACCACGGCGGCCCTGGGGGAACACAAGCGGGAGCGGGCCGAGGTACTGGTGCGCCGCCTCAAGGAGCGCTTCGCCCCGGGCGCCCTGCTGCACACCGCCCAGGGCAAGTGGTACCCGGGCGAGCCCCTGCCCCGCTGGGCCCTGGGGGTGTTCTGGCGCAAGGACGGGGTGCCGGTGTGGCAGAACCCAAACCTGCTGGCCGAGGCCTGGCGGGACTCCGGCCACGGCGTGAAGGAGGCAAAACTCTTCGCCGAGACCCTGGCCCGCACCCTGGGCCTGTTTCCCAATTACGCCCAGCCCGCCTACGAGGACGCCGCCCACTACCTGATCAAGGAAGCGGAGGTACCCCCCAACCTGGACCCGGCGAAGGCCAGCCTGAAAGACGGGCTGGAGCGCCGCAACCTGGCGGACAGGCTGTCCCGGGGCCTGGACACCCCCACGGGCTACGTCCTGCCCCTGGCCTGGAACTGGAGCGGCGCGGCGGGCCGTGGCCACTGGCATTCCGCCCCCTGGCTGTTCCGCCGGGACCGGCTCTACCTGGTGCCCGGCGACTCCCCCATGGGCCTGCGCCTGCCGCTGCAATCCCTGCCCTGGGTGGCGGAGGACGAAAAGGCGCTGGAAACGGAAGCAGATCCTTTCGCGCCGGCATCGCCCCTGCCAGACTTCCAGGGCGAAGTGGCGGCCCGGTATTCCTTTGTAGAACGGCCCACCAACCTCCACCCTGAAATACACCAGCAACCCTCTCCCGCGCTGCCGCGCACTCCTCCCCCGCAAGCGGGGGAGGGGCCGGGAGAGAGGGACAGGCACCCATCTCCCAGACCGGTCAACCCCGACATTCCCCACACCGCCGTGTGCGTGGAGGCCCGGGGCGGCTGCCTGCACGTGTTCATGCCGCCCCTCACCCGGCTGGAACACAGCCTGGACCTCATCGCCGCCATCGAGCACACCGCGGCGGCCCTGAACCTGCCCGTGGCCATCGAGGGCTACGCCCCGCCCAGCGACGGCCGCCTGGAGAAGCTGCTGGTGACTCCGGACCCCGGGGTCATCGAGGTGAACATCCACCCCGCCCACACCTGGGACGAACTGGTGGACCGCACCACCGCCCTGTACGAGGAGGCGCGCCAGTCCCGCCTGGGCACGGAGAAGTTCATGCTGGACGGGCGCCACACCGGCACCGGCGGCGGCTACCACGTGACCCTGGGGTGCTCCAGCCCGGCGGACAGCCCCTTC
>CAZREY010000068.1:0-10064 GCA_964599015.1 uncultured Thiobacillus sp. | reverse complement strand
CGTCCCGGTAGTCACCCAGGTTGAAGCTGGCGCTGATGCCCTGCTTCAGCAGGGCGACGCCTTCGTCCAGGGTGCCCGGGAAGAGCAGCAGATAGGCCGCCAGGATGGCCAGGGTGACCACGGTCGCCAGGAGCACGTAGGCGAAGAAGAGGGTGATGAGGGTCTTGCGGTGGAAATTGGGCAGCCAGGGCAGTCGGGAGAACATGGTTGGGCGGGCGGTCCGTTGAAATCAAGCTGTCGATCGGGCCGGCGATTTTCTCCCATTGTCCGGCCGAAGATGAGGGGATTCGTCCCCAGGCAACCCATGGGCGGTTGCCCGCCCATGGGAAAGTCACCCCTCAGGACTGCCAGCGGGGGCCGCCATGGTGGCGGTGGTGCCCGTGGCGCCCTTCACGGAAGGGCCGCGCCTCGGCATCGAACACCTTCTGCTGCTCGGGGCTGAGCTGGGCGTAGAACTGCTTCACCGCCTCGGCCCCTTGCACCATCCGGGCGCGGCGTTCATCGGCCCGGGCCATCATCCTGTCCAGGCGCTCGGGCGTGCTGAGCTTGCCAAGCTCGTCACGCAGGGCCTGGCGGCCCTCCCGTGCCATGGGCCCCTTGCCCGGAACGGCGTTGGTGAAGGCCTGCCAGGCCGCCTCCTGCCGGGGTTGCAGCTGGAGCTTGTCCTTCAGGACGGCCAGGCGTTTGGCACGCATGTCCTTGCGGAATGCCTGCCGCATTTCCTGGCGCTGGGCCTGCTGGCCCTGCCGGGCCTCGCAGCCGGGGCCGCCCGGCCCACCAACCCCGCCGGGCATGGCGAAAGACGTGGCCGCCAGGACGGCGGAACCGGCCAGCAGCCCCGCCATCACGGCGCGCTTGCTGAAAAGGGATTGGATCTTGCTCATGGCGATCTCCTTCAAAGTGTTGAGAAACCCGCCCCCCTGATATCAGGGAGGCATGGTTCACATTCTGCGGAGCGCCTGTATCGGGCGGATGTCCGCCCGGGTCAGGGGTGTTACAGGTTGTGTCGGTGTGTTACCGACGGGCCCGGGCCGGTCATTTGCCCAGGGAACCGAACACCTTCTTCAGCAGGTCCGTGGTGCGGGCCAACGGGTCCTGGCGGATGCGCTTTTCCTCGGCGGCGATCATCTTGAACAGGCCGTCCACGGCCTTGCCTTCCACGTAGGTGTCCAGGTCCGTGGTGCCCACGCCCAGCAACTGGGCGGTGGGGCCGGCCTTCTGCATCAGCTTCTTGTAGGCGGCGGTGACGCCCGCCTGGTCCGTGGCGGCCTTCACGATGGGCCGGAAGCGTTCCTTCAGCCTGGCCTCGCTGGTCTTGCGGAAGTACTGGGTGGCGGCGTCGTCCGGGCCCTTGAGGATGGACTTGGCGTCCGCCAGGGTCATCTGGGAGATGGCATCCGCGAACAGGGCGGCGGCCTCGGGCACGGCCTTCTCCGCCGCGTGGTTCATGGTGGCCACGAACTGGTCCGCGTACTTGTCCTGGCCCAGCTTGCGCAGCAGCTTCTCCACCTTCTGCAATTCGTCGGGCATGGGAATCCTGACGTCCAGGTTGTTGAGGAAGCCGCCGTCCTTGCCCAGGTTGGCGATGGCCTGCTGGGTGCCCTTGGACAGGGCCTCCTTCAGCCCCCTGACCACGTCCTCGTCGCTCAGCACGGCGGCGGCGGTGGCGCCGATGGAGGGGGTGGTTGAGGGCGAGGAGGAGGTTTGGGCCTCTTCCCACTTCTTCTTCAGGTCGTCCAGCCAGCCGGCCTGGGCGGGGGCGGAAAGGGCGCAGATGAGCGGAAGGGCGAGGAGGGGGATGGGGGTGCGCATGGCGGATCTCACGGGTAGTTGAAGGGAAACGATGGCGGCATTATGGAGGCACGGACGCGGGGCTGGCCAAGCTGACGCCATCCCCGGCCGCGCGGGCATGCTCAATAGGCCAGGTTTTCCACCTTCGCCGCCAGGGGGGCGCCGCGCATGCGCTGGAGCATGGCGGCCACCACGTCCACGTCGTTGTCGAAGGAGCCGTGGGCCAGCTTGATCTGGCTGGCCCCCGTGGAGACGTACTCCCGTTGTCTGTCGTGGAGCCGCAGGCCCATGCCCTTGGCCAGCCTGGCCCATTTTTCCAGGGCGTCCTTGGAGCCCGGGTCGCCGGACCACTGGTCCTGGGGGCGGCCCTTGGCGTTCCAGGCCCAGGCCATGCCCAGCAGGGGGGTCTTGTGGCGGGCCTCCAGGGCGCGGCTCACCAGGTAGAGCAGGGACTTGCCGTAGGGGCCAACGGTGTCGGCCTGCTCCCGTTCGTCGTCCATGAGGTCGGTGTGCACCGCGGCCGGGTCCAGCTTGCCGGCCTGGATGGCGGCGCCGTAGTGCTCCACGGCGAAGCCCAGGGTGCAGGCGGGGGCGAACAGGGTCATGGTGTTGGCGGCCACGCCCTTGTCCAGGATCGACAGCAGGTGGCCCAGGACGATGGAGCCGGCGGAATGCCCCGCCAGGTGGATTTCCAGTCCGGGATCGGCCTTGCGCAGGGCCAGCAGGTGCCCGGCCAGCAGGTTCAGGCCCGCCCCGGCCTGGGCGGCGGCCGCGGCGTTCTGCTTCATCTCGGACCACATGGGCTTCACCAGCAGGTTCTCGCAGGCCACTTCGATGGAGCGGTCCCGGGCCTCCCCCAGGGCCTCCTTGACCTTGTCCACGATGCCCTCGTCGCGCATCTCCGGGCGGGAGCGGAACACCTCACGCAGGGCGTCTTCCAGGATGCCGCCGATGCTTTCCATGGCGCCGGTCTTCCAGGTGACGAACAGGGGATAGATGCCGTTCTCGCGGAAGTAGGGCGCCATCATGCGGATGCGGGTGAGGGAGTCGGCCTCGTTGTTGAGGCCGCCGTGGACATACACGGCCAGCTTGCGCGGCTGCCCCCCCTTGAGGCCGGCGAACCAGGCGCGCGGGCCCTCGACGCAGACCTGTTCCACCGCCTTGGCGGCATTCTCGGCGGTGAGGATGCGGTTGATGGGCATGCCGTTGTTGCCCAGCACCAGGGTGTGCAGATAGGCCTCGCCCTCGCCCAGGGGGCGCACCCTGGGGTTCTCGTAGGCGAAGTCCTTGCCGGGGCCCTTGCCGAACAGGCCGGCCTGCCGGGCCGAGGCTTCCTGCAGTGATTTGGAGCTGAAGGTGGCCGGGGCGGCGGCCACCCGCATGGGGGCCCCCAGCACCGCCACCCAGGCGTCCGTGCCGTTGGCGATCCAGTCCTCGTAGGCCAGGATGGCGAAGCCGTGGTAGCCCCACGTCGGCCCCCAGGAGTTCTGCACGATGAAGCCGTCCTCCGTGTAGCCCACGATGGCGAAGGCATGGCCCCCCACCTGCTTCTTCTTCTGGGGGATGACCACGGGCGCCGGCGTGGTGTCCAGGAACCAGCCCTCGTGCACGTTGGCCGAGCAGTAGATGGCCCCTACTTCCAGGACGGCGGCCTGGAGGTCGCTGATGCTTTTCTTCTCGATGCGGTAGTAGGCCCCCAGGGGGCGGGTGGCGGCATCCCCGTCCCAGCCCTTGGTCGGCTGCATGAAAACGATCTTGCCCTTGTCGTTCCGGTAGGGCCACAGCTTGTCGGTGCACACGCCGTGGCGGTGCCAGCCCTTCATGGCGCCCCGGCAGCTGGAGCCGTCGTAGTCCTCCCCCGGCCATTCGTCGTAGAAGCGGGCCATGTTGTAGAGCATGCGCGGGCTCACCGTCTTCAGGCCCTTGGTATTGAAGCCGTTGTTGCGCCACAGCAGGAAGTTGATCACCGCCGCCAGGCCGAAGCCGGTGCAGGCCCCTTCCCGGCCCTGGTCCAGCACCAGGGACTTGGCGTAGGCCGGCAGGTGTTGCTGGATCTTCTTCATATCCGGGTAGGCGGGGGGCAGGGAAACCAGCTTGGGCTGGTAGACCCGGTCGCGCAGGTCGATGCGGTCCGGGCGGGCGTCGAAGATGCGGTTGTGATGGCTTTGGGTGGGCATGGAAAACCTCCTTTTTTATGGTGGCGGGCGGGGGGGACTTGCGGGGCCGCCGCTACCCCTGTTTGTAGAGCAGCCCCCCGGGTCATGCAACAGTGCCGTCAGGCGCGTGTGTTTCCCCGTTTCCGCCGCACTGGAGCCGGAGTCTATGCTGGAAACACGGACAGCCCATTGGGGAGGGCCATGGCAGAGGAAACCGGAACAATCCGCAACCTTCTGGACCGGCTAGGTAACCAGTCGACAGGAATAGATCAATGGCTGCAAAACAAGCGCATGTGGTGATGGGGGCAGGGGGTGTGCGTTGCATGAGTTTCATCGGCGCCCTGAAGGCCATGGCATCGGAAAATGTGAGGGTGGCCAGCATTTCCTGTGCATCGGCCGGCACCTTGATCGGTGCTCTGTTTGCCGCCGGGTTGGATGCCCAGACACTGGAAAAATTTCTGCAAGAGATCGATTTCGGGAAATACCAGGGCAGTAGGCGCTGGTTATACAACCCCTTCGCATGGCCATTCGCCCGATATTCGGAATCCGGACTGCCACAACTCTTTGTGAAAATACTTGGGCGTGATCCCACGCTCGGGGAGTTACGCATCCCCTTCGCCACCATTGCGCTTGATCTCTTTTCCAGCAAGTTGCTGGTCTACGCCAGTGAAACACAGCCCGACATGAAGATATCCGAGGTGCTCGAAATCGCGCTGGCCGTACCCGGCCTATACCCGCCAGTTGAGAGGGGAGGGCGCATGATGATTGATGGCGCATTGGCTTCTATGCTCCCTGTCTGGCTTGCGACCTGGCGCAAGGAGCCGTTGCCCATTCTGGTCCTGGATACCGGTGGCATCAGTCATCCTGGTCGCCCCAGGGGAATCAAGGACTATCTCTACAGCGTCCTGGGAGCCAGCATCGCGGGCAGGGATGACGTGCTCATCGAAGGCGTAAAAAGGGCCCACCGGGTTGCGATCAACTGTGGGGATATTCCGTTCGATCAGTTTGCCATCGACTCCTCGCAGAAGATATTCCTGCTTGAGGCGGGGCACCGCGCCATGCACCAGCTCCTGCGGTACGAGGACTGGGCCAGCAAGGAAGAAGGGGGTGTTCCGGAAGATGTGAACTCGGAGGCCAATGAGCATGACAAGGCCGCTCAATATGGAGAACAGATCATCTACAACTTCTTCGCGAGGGAGATCACGATGGGACATGTCATCAAGTCCGGGGCTCAATCCATCATCAATGTCGAATCCAACGTTGGGGATATCACGCAAACCATAGGCAACTCAAACAACCTCAGCAAAGAAGAAAAGACCGAATGGCATACTTTATTGCTGGAGCTGAATAGGGTGTTGGAAAAAGAGCGTGCCGCCCACGCGGATGAGGTGGCGTTGATCGAAAAACGTTTGGGCGATCTGGTTGGGCAGGTGGATAAGCAAGTCGGTGAACGCAAGGAATCCCTGATCCGGATTTCCGCGTCTGGCCTGAAAGAGGCAGCGGGGGCGCTGGCCGACATCATGCCCGGCATTCTTCCGATTGCCGGAAAAATCGCGGCCTTGGCCGCTGCCATGCTTGTGTGAATGAGGGCTACCGGCTCAGCCCATCAGGCCCGGGAACAGCACGCCCGCGCCCCGGGCGATCATCTCCACGGAGATGGCGGCGATGATCAGGCCCATGAGGCGGGTGACGATGTGGATGCCCGTGGCTCCCAGGCGGGCGGAAAGGGGCATGGCGGCGCGGAACACCAGCCAGGCCGACAGCGCCACCAGGGCGATGGGTCCCAGCAGCAGGGCCTGGTGCAGCAGGCCGTCGGCGCCCAGGCCGTGGCTGAAGACGATGACCTGGGAGATGGCGCCGGGACCCGCCAGCAGCGGCACGCCCAGGGGCACCACGCCCACGGAGCCCTTCTCCGTGGCCTCCTGGGCCTCGTCGTCGGTCTGGCGCATGGGGGCATAGCGGGCCTGCATCATGGACACGGCCAGCACCAGCAGCAGGATGCCCCCCGCCACCGAGAACGACGCCAGGCTGATGCCGAAGAAGCGCAGGATGGCCTCCCCCAGGAAGGCGCTCACCCCCAGCACGAGGAACACCGTCAGGGCCGCCACCCGGGCCGCCGCCGCCCGCCGCAGGGCCGTCCAGCCGTGGGTGGCGGACAGGAACAGGGGAATGGAACCGATGGGGTCCACGATGGCGAACAGGCTGATGGCGGCCTTGCCGAGTTCGGTGAGATCGGGCATGGGCGGTGCCGGGCGAGTGGGTGATGCGTCCAGTGTAGCGGCGCGGCGATGATTGCGGCTTGTGGGGCGGATGCGCCGAAGGCGTCACCCGCCGCAAAAATTCACCGGGTCAGTTTGCCCGCGATGGCCACCACTTCGGTCGCCAGTTCAGCAACGCGGCGGGCGGAAGCCTCGTCGGTCAGCCGGCCTTCCGCGTCGAAGGCCTTGTCGGCCCGGGGCACGGCCACCACCCTGGGCAGCACCAGGGCCCCAACGGTGGCGAGCACCCGCTGCACCGTGTCCAGCCCCTGCAGGCCCCCCAGGGCACCGGGGGAGGCGGCCATGAGGCCTGTGACCTTGCCGGCGAAGGGATTGGCGCCCTTCACCCGGGGCGCGCGGGACACCCAGTCCAGGGTGTTCTTCAGCAGGGCGGGGATGGAATGGTTGTATTCCGGCGAAACCACGATGAGCCCGGCATGGGCGGCGATGATCTCCTGGAGCCGGAAGGCATTCTCCGGCGGGCCGTCTTCCGCTTCCAGGTCGCCGTTGTAGAGGGGCATGGGGAAGTCGGCCAGTTCCAGCAGCGTGGCCTGGCCGGCGGCGGATTCCACGGCCTGGGCCGCGACCCGGGCCAGCTTGCGGTTGACGGATTCACGCCGGGTGCTGCCGGCAAAGACAAGAATGTTCACGGGTAATGACTCCGGGTGCATGCAATCGGCTGGAACCCGGATTATCCATGAGGGGGTTCGTCCTTATTGCCTCGGCCTTGCCGCAGGGCGGTTGAGCCGGAGGCGTTAAGCGCCGGCCGGGTGTTCCATGGGGCGGAAGGCGCCGCGCTTTCCCGCCCGCGGGCTGTCCTTGCCCAGTTACGGATCCATGTGTTGCCCGCGCGGCCGCGCCGGCGGGCCTGAACGCCCCGCCAGCCAGGCACAACGGCCCATCAGCCTTTCCGCCCGGGCCAGCATGCCGTCCAGCAGGCGCCGGGTGCGGGGGGAACCGGGGGCATCCTCCCGCAGCCAGGCGGCGAAGACCGCCAGGTACACCGACGTCACCGCCGTCTCCAGCAGCGCCCGGCGCAGGCCGGCGTCGTCCAGGCCGGCGCCTTCCCGTATCCATTGCACCGTGCGGCTCACCCGCATGAGGGCGGGGATCTGGATGTGCAGGTGGCCCGGCTCCAGCTTGGCCAGGATCATCTGCCGGCTGACCCGGCGATGCTCCTCCAGGGCGTCCAGCCAGGCCATGATCAGGCGGAACAGGCGCTCCCGGGGGCTCAGGGGCAACAGCGCCCCGCTGTCGGCCAGGGCCAGCAGGGCATCGTCGGCCCGCCGGAACCAGGCGTCGATGAGTTCATCCTTCTCCCGGAAGTGGCGGCGGATGTCCTCCAGGCCCACGCCCAGGGCTGCCGCCACCTGGTGCAGCCGCACGGCCTCCCAGGTGCTCCGTTCGGCAAGCTCCACCGCCGTGTCGACGATGCGGCGCGGCAATACCTCAGTTTCGGTGCGGGCCATGGGCGCTCTCCCCCAGGACAGGGAACACTGTCCATCATAGGCAAGCCTGGGGCCGCGCCCGGGTCACACCGGTTCGCCGGATTCGTCCAGGTAGAACTCGTTCAGGGCCCGTTCCACCTCGGCCATGTGGGTCAGCACGGGGCCGCCGCCCATCATGATGGCCACGCCGCAGACATCCATGATCTCGTCCAGGGTGATGCCCACGGCCTTGCAGGCCCGGATATGCAGGGCGATGCAGTAATGGCACTGCTGGGTCAGGGCCATGCCCAGGGACAGCAGTTCCTTTTCCCGCTTGTTCAGGGCGCCGGGGGACATGGCCTCGGCCATGAAGCCCTGGATCTTGCCCATCAGCTTGGGCTTGTGCTCCGCCAGCAGCTGCAGGCCCCGGTGGGCGTGTTCCAGGATCTTGCGCTCGCTGTCGGAGCCTTTGGGCGTGCGTTTCGTGCTCATGATGACCTCATACGTGTGATGCCACGTATGTTGGCAGGCGAAACCGTGTTTGGGTATTACAGTGGCGGATCATGGGAAGCAATGCCGCGATCCGCCTGGATGTCTTCCCCGGGTGCCGGGTGGCCTGGCCCGCTTCATCAGGACGCAGGGCGGATGGGCCGGAGGCGTTTTCCGCCCGCGCGGGCCGTCACAACCCGGGCAGACGCGGCATCTCCTGGCTGGGCAAACGGCCGGTCAGGCCCTCCAGAAAGGCGGCCAGGTCCTTCACCTCCCCGTCCTTCAGCTCCTTGTTGAGCTGGGTCCGGGCCATCACCCGGATGGCCTCCTCCAGGTCGGGCACCTTGCCGTTGTGCATGTAGGGCGCGGTGAGGGCGATGTTGCGCAGGGAAGGAATGCGGAACATGCGTATGTCCTTGGGGTTCCTGGTCACCTCGTAGCGCCCCCGGTCCTTGGTCAGCTCGTACTTGGCGTCGTAGATGCTGCCCTTGAAGGTGGGAAATTTCTGCAGGTTCCAGGGGTAGTACAGGAAGCCTTCCTTGACGATGTGGCCGGAATAGATGGGACCGGAATGGCAGGTCACGCAGCGCAGCTTGTCGAACAGCTTCATGCCCCGCTGGGCCTGGGCGGAAAGGGCGTTCCTGTCCCCCTTCAGGAATCGGTCCACCGGGCTGTCGGGGGTGAGCAGGGTGCGTTCGTAGGCGGCGATGGCCCGGGCCACGTTGTCGATGGTGAGGGGCTCCCGGCCGCCGAAGACGGCCTTGAACTGGCGGGTGTAGCCCGGGATATTCTTCAGCCGCCCGATGACCGCGGCGTGGTCGGGCATGGCCATCTCCACCGGGTTCACCAGGGGGCCCTTGGCCTGCTCCTCCAGGCTCGCGGCGCGTCCGTCCCAGAACAGCACGCTCATGAAGGCGGTGTTCAGCACGGTGGGGGCGGAACGGTTGCCCAGCTTGCCGCCCACCCCCACGGAGGTGGCCCGGTCGTCGTCGCCGCCCCCCGTGATGACGTTGTGGCAGGAGGCGCAGGACACCGTGCCGTCCAGGGAAAGGCGGGGGTCGAAGAACAGCTGCCGCCCCAGTTCCACCTTGGCCGCGCTCATGGGGTTGTGGGCGGGCACCGGGGGCTGGTCGGGCAGGGGCACCAGGGCGGCGTGGACTGCCGTGGTGGCCAGGACGAGGATCAGGGTGGTGATGCGGACGGTGAAGATGCGCATGGCGGCCTTCCCATGGACTCCGGATAACGGCCTATCTTGTACGGAGTCGTCCGGCGGCCACCTTGATAAATGTCGCCTCCCGGCGATGCCTGAATGCAGGGCTGGGGCGGATGAACCGAAGGCATTGTCCGGCGGATGTGGGGTCCATGCGGCGGCAGGCGCTGTGCGTTTCCGTCCTACGCCGGGCCCAGCAACGCGGCCCGCATCTGGTCCTCGGCGATGGGGTATTGCAGCACGGCATGGACGGGAAACACCTCCAGCAGCTTGCCGATGTGGGCCGCCTCGCCGGGCTGCATGACGACGATGACCTTCGCCTGGGGCGCCTTCGCCTGGAGGGTGCGCAGGGTGACGTCCAGGTTGGAGAGGGTGTTGCCCGCGTAGTCATTGCCCCAGGCGTAGACGAACTCGCCCACGAAGAAGTCCGGCAGTTGATTCTTCAGCGCCCGGTGCAGGTTGCGGGCGGAGTCGAAACGCTCCGCCGCGATGCCCAGTTCCTGGTACAGCTCGGGGAAATGGGCGGCGAAGGGGGAGGCGACCAGGGCGTAGAGGGTTTTCATGGGGCAGGGGAGTTATGCGGGGGCGGACGGAAAAGGTGGTCCCCCATTACATCCGGAATCAGTACGGCCCCAGAAACCGGCTGCCGTTGAAGTGGATCATGTGTTCGGGTGCGTCGGCAATCCAGACCTCGGTTTCCCAGGCGATGTCGGCCGCATATTTCTTGTAGGTG
>CAZREY010000067.1:0-10275 GCA_964599015.1 uncultured Thiobacillus sp. | reverse complement strand
TGCGCTTTTCGATCCAGTCCTTGGGGTAGCCCTTGGCTTCGTAGAGTTCGCGGGCGCGGGCGCTGGCCAGTTCGGGGTCTTCGATCTCCTTCACCCGCTCGTAGCCGACCTGGGCCAGCCAGCGTTTGAAGGGTTCGGCCTTGGGGGAGGGGATGGACTGGATGATGCGGAACAGACCTTCGGTGTTGGCGCAATCGGTGATCCGCTGCTTGCCGTCCAGGGCTTCCAACTTCAACCCGTGACAATTTGTCACGACTTCACTTCCCTCCGCGATCAAGCGTTGCTTGAGCTTGCGCCAATAGGCGCCGGCGTCGCTGCTACCCGTCAGAACGGCGCAGACATCCACAATGGAAAACCACCAGGCGTTCTCGTGCCACAGACGCCGGATGCCTGTTTCCTGAAAAACGACGATGTGATGGCCCGTGTCGGGCGAGGTCGATTTGAGTTGTTTTTTCATACCCCCAACTCCTTGAGGTATTGCTTCATCCGGGCGCGCACCTCCACCAGTTCGGCTTCCAGGCGCTCGATTTCCTGTTCCACGGCGGCCACGTCGATTTCCTCTTCTTCCTCGAAGGTGTCGACGTAGCGGGGGATGTTGAGGTTGAAGTCGTTCTCGGCGATTTCCGCGAGGGGGGCGACATGGGCGTACTTGTCCACGTCCTGGCGTGCCTCGCGGGTGGCGACGATCTTGTCCAGTTGGCTGTCCAGCAGGGCGTTCTGGGTCTTGGCGGCCTGGAACTCGTGGCTGGCGTCGATGAAAAGCACGTCGCGGCAGCCTTCGCGCTCGCCGCCCTTCTCCCGCGCCCGGTCGAAGACCAGGATGGCCACCGGGATGGAGGTGGTGGGGAAGAGGTTAGCCGGCAGGCCGATGACGGCGTCCAGCAGGTTGTCCTCAATGAGCTTCTGGCGGATGCGGCCTTCGGCTCCACCCCGGAACAGCACGCCGTGGGGGACGACCACCGCCACCCGGCCGGATTGGGGTAGAGCGGTTTCAATCATGTGGGTGATGAAGGCGTAATCGCCCTTGGACTTGGGTGGCACGCCGCGCCAGAAGCGGTTGAAGCGGTCCGACTCTGCTTCGGATGCGCCCCACTTATCCAGGCTGAAGGGCGGGTTGGCGACCACGACGTCGAAGCGCATCAGACGGTCGGATTCCACCAGGGCGGGGCTGTTCAGGGTGTCGCCCCATTCAATGCGGGCGGCATCCTTGCCGTGCAGGAACATGTTCATGCGCGCCAGCGCCCAGGTGCTGCCGTTGGCCTCCTGGCCGAAGAGGGCGTAGTCATTGCTGCCTTGGTCCCGAATCAGCTCGCCGGCTTCGATGAGCAGGCCACCGGAGCCACAGGCCGGGTCGCAGATGCGGTTGCCGGGCTGGGGCCTGGCCAGGCGGGCGAGTAGCCGGGAGACCTGCTTGGGGGTGTAGAACTCGCCGGCCTTCTTGCCGGCATCGGAGGCGAAGCGTTCGATGAGGTAGATATAGGTGTTGCCGATGATGTCTTCGGATACGCGAGTTGGGCGCAGGTCCAGCTTGCCGAAGTCTTCCAGCAGGGTCTTCAAGCGGCGATTGCGATCCTTGGTCTGGCCCAGGTTGGCCTCGGAGTTGAAGTCGATGTTGCGGAACACGCGGTCCAGCTTGGCTTTGTTGGCGTCTTCCACACCGTCCAGGACGATGTTGATGAGCTCGCCGATGTTGGCCTCGTTGCGGCGCTCGTACAGGCTGTAGAAGTCGGCGAGGAAACGGTCCTGGACTGCGCCGGTCTTCTCATCCTTGAACTCCACGAAGGGGAGAGTGAAGCGCTCACGGTCCAGCTTGCGGCGTATGCGCTCGTCATCGTCGCCGTATTGCTGGCGGTAGGTCTCGTAGTGGTCCTTCCACTGGTCGCTGATGTACTTCAGGAACAGCATCACTAGGATGTAGTCCTTGTACTGGGCGGGATCCACCACGCCCCGGAAGGTGTCGCAGGCGGCCCAGGCGGTGTTGTTGACGTCCTGTTGGGTGAGTTGGTCGGTCATCCTGTTACCTCGTGGCCTTGTTAGTGGGTATGGGTTGGTTTGTGGCATGGCGCATCAGGATTCCATCCGCGAGACGCCTTCTTTCCTGAGAAATACGCGCCAACAGCCATTGCTCGCGCTCTGCCAGCTGGGCGACTTCGGTAATCACTTGCTGCTTCTGGAGGCTGGGGATGGGGATGTCCAGGTCCTCCAGCTTGGCCTTGCTTATCATCCGAACCGAGGTGCCTTCTGCCTGGGCGGCCAACGCAGCCTGGGTGGCCGGCAGGTTGATGTACCAATACAGGTAGGCCGGGAGGACCGCCTTGTTCGGGCGTATCAGCAGCATTGGCGCAGCCAGCACCGCAGGCCCGACATCCATGTTCACGATTGCAGCCGAGTTGGTGACACCGCGCGACTTGAAGACCAGGTCACCAGGCCTGAGCAGGTGCTGTTCCCTCACGTCGTCCAGGTCAACCCGGAAGGTCTCCTCGATGCGCACTTGGTTGGCTTCGTCGACATCCTTCATCTGTACGACTGCGGTCGAGCCTTCGGGATCGTGCTCAAGACGCGACCGGAAGGGGTAACCCATTCGTATGCTTGCGACCTGGCCAAGTTTTTTCATTTAGTAGAAACCAGATTACTGCAAATATGCGCATTATAGATGTGCTATGGCTTGTGTAAAGCGTAGTAACCGGTTTTCTATATATTTTCATGTCTATGGCAGCTGGGTTGCGCGTTGTGGGCAACTGTTCAAGGAGTTCCTCGACCGCCTATGGGGCGTCTCTACCTTTTAGCAGCTCCAATACGGGCTCGACAGGGAGGCCGACCACTTCATGCCTTACATACTTCTGGGCTCAGTGGCAAGATGCACCAATAGCAAAGGCGGGCTCGTGCCCGCCTTTGCTTTTCCAGCGTGAGCGTTGTCGCTTACGTTAAGCGAGAGCGCTAATGGTGTGTCGTCGGCTACTGCCCGCGCAAATGCCCGATCAGACCCAGGGTCGAGGCGTCGTGGGCGCCAGCGGCCTGGCCCGTCAACTCCGGCAGGATCACCTTGGCCAGCTGCTTGCCCAGTTCCACGCCCCACTGGTCGTAGGCGTTCACGTTCCACAGCGCGCTCTGGACGAAGACCTTGTGCTCATAGAGGGCGATGAGGCGGCCCAGGGTGCGGGGAGTGAGCTTGCGGTAGACGATGGAGTTGGTGGGCCGGTTGCCGGGGAAGACCTTGTGGGGGATGAGGGCCTGGGCTTCCCGCTTGGGCATGCCGGCGGCGGCCAGTTCGGTTTCCACTTCCTTGGCGGTCTTGCCGCGCATGAGGGCTTCGGTCTGGGCCAGGAAGTTGGAGAGCAGCACGGCGTGCTGGCCGTTGATGTCGTTGTGGGATTCCCGGCCCGCCAGGAAGTCGCAGGGGATGAGCTTGGTGCCCTGGTGGATGAGCTGGTAGAAGGCGTGCTGGCCGTTGGTGCCGGGCTCGCCGAAGACGATGGGGCCGCTGGAGACCTTCACCGGCTTGCCGTCCCGCATGATGCCCTTGCCGTTGGATTCCATGTCCAGCTGCTGCAGGTAGGCGGGGAAGCGGGCCAGGCGCTGTTCGTAGGGCAGCACAGCGTAGGCCTGGGCGTCCCAGAAGTTGTTGTACCAGAGGCCCAGCAGGGCCAGGATCACGGGCATGTTGGCGTCGAGCGGCGCGCTGCGGAAATGTTCGTCCATGTCGTGGGCGCCGGCCAGCAGGTCTTCGAAGGCGTCCATGCCGATATACAGGGCGATGGGCAGGCCGATGGCGGACCACAGGGAATAGCGGCCCCCCACCCAGTCCCAGAAGCCGAACATGTTGGCGGGGTCGATGCCGAAGGCTTGCACCGCTTCTTCGTTGGTGGAGACGGCGACGAAGTGCTTGGCGACGGCCTTACCCTCCCTTGCAGGGCGCGCCCCGGCCTGCATGCCGGGGCCGCTCGAAGGGCTCGGAGCATGCTCCTCGAAACCCCCTTCTCGCCCCCCGGCCCCTCCCCCGCTTGCGGGGGAGGGGAGGGAATCCAGCAGCCAGGCCCGGGCGGCCTGGGCGTTGAGCAGGGTCTCCTGGGTGGTGAAGGTCTTGGAAGCGACGATGAACAGGGTGGTGGCCGGGTCCAGGTCTTCCAGGATGTCGAACAGGTGGCTGGGGTCCACGTTGGAGGCGAAGTGGGCGCGGATGTTGCCGCCGTAGGGCTTCAGGGCCAGGCAGGCCATGGCCGGGCCCAGGTCCGAGCCGCCGATGCCGATGTTCACCACGTCGGTGATGGGCTTGCCGGTGGCGCCCTTCCACTTGCCGGTGCGCACCCGGTCGGCGAAGGCGCGCATGCGGGCCAGCACCTCTTCCACGTCGGGCATCACGTCCCGGCCGTCCACCAGCACCGGCCGGTGGTCGCGGTTGCGCAGGGCGGTGTGCAGCACGGCGCGGCCTTCCGTGAGGTTGATCTTTTCCCCCGCGAACATGGCGTCGCGGAAGGTCTCCACGCCGGCTTCCTTCGCCAGCTTCACCAGTAGTTTCAGGGTCTGGGGGCGGATGAGGTTCTTGGAGTAGTCGAGGAAAAACTCATCGTCCAGCGCCATGGAGAAGCGCTCGAAGCGCTGCTTGTCCCTGCGGAACAGGTCCCGCATGTGGAGGGCGTTCCAGGCCTTGCGTTCGGTTTTGAGGGCGGTCCAGGTGGGGGAGCGGGTCAGGTCGGGCATCAGGCGGCTAGGAATTGAAGTTCGCGGGTATTGAGGGTGGAAGAGCGTTGGGAGAGATTGAGTATCTCCACGCCCACGACTTGGTTGTCTGAATTGAAATCCAGAATGATCCCGGGCGAGACCTCCTCGGATTCCACGATTTCGGAATCATCCAGACGCAGATACAGGGCATCGGCCTGTTCATCGACTTTCAGTTTCATGACGTTCCTTTCCTGGCACGGTCGAAGTAGGCGGTGATCAACCGTTGAGGTTGGCTCTTGGAAACCACGATGTGCAGGACGCGGTTGTCTCGTTCCACGATGACGCCAAAGCGGTGTTCCAAATCCGGGTCTGTAGCATGGTCCTCGGTACGTTCGGGATTGAATAGCACCCGCTCTACCCAGACAAGCTCGATATGGCGTTCTTCCATGACATGGTACGCGTGGGCTGTGACAACCAGGGTAGTCATATCCAGCCGCGCCGCTTCAGGTGGCGGTAAAGCCACCAGCAGGCGCCGGCGGTGAGGGCCAGGGTTATGGGGTAGCCCCAGGTCCAGTCCAGTTCCGGCATGGCCTTGAAGTTCATGCCGTACAGGCTGAAGACCAGGGTGGGAATGGCGACGATGGCGCCCCAGCCGGCCAGCTTCTGCACCGAGTCGCTCTGCTCCATGGTGGCGGTGGCCAGGGCAAGCTGCATGGCGTCGCCGATCATGGCCCGCAGGCGGTCCAGGGCGTGGACCAGGCGGATGGCGTGGTCCTCCACGTCGCGGAAGTAGGCCCGCAGGTCCTTGTCCACCACGTTGGGATGCACGCGGATGAGGTCCACGCAGATTTCCGGGATGGGCTGCACCGTGGCCAGCAGCTTGAGGATTTCCCGCTTGGTCTCGAACAGGCGCCGCAGGATGTCCTGGGAGAAGCCCTCGTCGAACACCCGGGCCTCCAGGTCGGCGTGGCGTTCCTCCAGGCGGTCCACCAGGGGCCGCAGTTCGTCCACCACGTCGTCCAGCAGGGCGTAGAGGGCCAGGCCGGGACTGATGGGGCGGTCCAGGGCCACCAGGCGTTCCTGCACCTGGGCGTAGCCGGGGCCCGGGTCGTGGCGGATGCAGGCCAGGTGGCCCGGGCCGCAGAAGACGTGGGTCTCGCCGTAGTCGATGGCGTCGTCCCACCAGCGGGCGGTGCGCAGCACCAGGAACAGGCCACCGGGGTAGTCCTCCACCTTGGGGCGCTGGTGGGCGGAGAGGGCGTCCTCCACCGCCAGTTCATGCAGGTTCAGTTCCCGTTCCAGATGCTTGAGGGTGGGGTGGTCGATGCCCCGCAACTCCAGCCATACCAGGCCCTGGCCCTCGGCGATGCGCTCTGACACTGCCTCCAGGGGGATTTCCTGGCGGCTGTGGGGCCTGAGCAGGTGGCAGCTGACGGTCATGGGCGCCCGGTCCGCCGGGTCAATCCTGGGCCAGGATGAGCCCCGCCAGGGGGGGGAGGGTCATCACCAGGGACTGGCCGAAGCCCATCCAGGGCCGGTCCTCGCTCATGAGGCCGGCGCCGTTGCCCAGGTTGCCGCCGCCGTAGAAACCGGAGTCGGAATTGAATATCTCGCGCCAGAAGCCGGGTTCGGGGCAGCCGATGCGGTAGCCCTCCCGGGGCACGGGGGTGAAGTTGAAGGCGCAGATGACGGCGCGGCCGTGCTTGTCCCGGCGCAGGAACACCAGGATGGACTGGTCGGCGTCGTGACAGTCCACCCACTGGAAGCCGGCGGACTCGAAGTCCAGCTCATGCAGGGCGGGCAGGTCCCGGTACAGGTGGTTCAGGTCCCGCAGGGCGGCCTTCACGCCCGCGTGCCAGTCGATCTCCAGCAGGCTCCAGTCCAGTTCCCATTGCTCCGACCACTCCCGGCCCTGGCCGAATTCGTTGCCCATGAAGTTGAGCTTCTTGCCGGGCGAGGCCGTCTGGTAGGTGAACAGCAGGCGCAGGTTGGCGAACTTCTGCCAGGCGTCGCCGGGCATCTTGCCCAGGAGGGACTGCTTGCCGTGCACCACTTCGTCGTGGGAGAAGGGCAGGACGAAGTTCTCCGAGTAGGCGTAGAGCTGGCCGAAGGTGAGGTTGTTGTGGTGGTAGCGGCGGTACACCGGGTCCTGGCTCATGTAGCTCAGGGTGTCGTTCATCCAGCCCATGTTCCACTTCATGGAGAAACCCAGGCCCCCCAGCCAGGTGGGGCGGGACACCATGGGCCAGGCGGTGGATTCCTCGGCCACGGTGAGGGCCCCGGGGAAGCGCTCGTGGACCATGGCGTTCATCTCCCGCAGGAAGTCGATGGCCTCCAGGTTCTCCCGGCCGCCGAACTTGTTGGGCAGCCATTCGCCGGCCTTGCGGGAGTAGTCCAGGTAGAGCATGGAGGCCACGGCGTCCACCCGCAGGCCGTCCAGGTGGAACTGGTCCAGCCAGTAGTGGGCGCTGGCCAGGAGGAAGCCCTTAACTTCGGCGCGGCCGTAGTTGAAGATGTGGGTGCCCCAGTCCTGGTGCACCCCCAGGCGCGGGTCCTCGTGCTCGTAGAGGGCGGTGCCGTCGTAGCGGGCCAGGGCCCAGCGGTCCATGGGGAAGTGTCCCGGCACCCAGTCCAGCAGCACGCCGATGCCGGCCTGGTGGCAGGCGTCCACGAAGGCGCGGAACTCGTCGGCGCTGCCGAAGCGGGAGGAGGGGGCGAAGTAGCCCGTGGTCTGGTAGCCCCAGGATTCGTCCAGGGGGTGCTCGGTGATGGGCATGAGCTCCAGGTGGGTGTAGCCCAGGTCCGCCACGTAGGGGATGAGGCAGTCCTTCAGTTCCATCCAGGTATAGAAGCGGCCGTCCGGGTGGCGGCGCCAGGAACCGGCGTGGAGCTCGTAGACGTTCATGGGGGCGTGGAGCCAGTCCCGCTCGGTCCTGGCCTTGAGCCAGCCCGCGTCGTTCCAGACATGGGCGCTGGGGCGGGTGACCACGGCCGCCGTGCCGGGGCGCAGTTCGAAGCCCTGGGCGAAGGGGTCGCACTTGATCATGATCTGGCCCGTGTCCCGGTTGCGCAGCTCGATCTTGTACAGGTCGCCGGGGTGCAGGCCGGGAATGAAGATTTCCCAGAGGCCGGAGCCACCCCGGCTGCGCATGGCGTGCACGCGGCCGTCCCAGTTGTTGAAGTTGCCCACCACGGAGACCCGCTCGGCGTTGGGGGCCCAGATGGCGAAACGCACGCCCTCCACGCCGTCCACCGTCATGTGCTGGGCGCCGAAGGTGCGCCAGGCCTCCAGCAGGCGGCCTTCGTTGAACAGGTACATCTCCTGCTCCGACAGGGTGGGGCCGAAGGCGTAGGGGTCCACGATCTCGAAGCTGCGGCCGCCTTCCTGGATGCGCAGCCGCCAGGGCCTGGGGGGATGGCCTTCCCATTCGAACACGCCGCGTGGATCCACCCGGGTCATGGCTGCCTCGCCTTGGGGCAGCAGGAGGGCGACCTGCTCCGCATTGGGGCGGAAGACCCGCACCAGGGGCTTGCCCTGGTGGTGGTGCAGGCCCAGCAGGTCGAAGGGGTCGTGGTGGCGGGCGGCGATCAGGCGTTCTAGGGCGTTGGACATTTTTTTGAGTCAGGACAAAGTGCTTGCGGGAGATTTAAGCAAGAATAACGCCGCTTGCTGAACGGTTGATGAAAGCCAATATATGCCGTCCATTCTAATGGGCGTAATATTTAGGACAAATACATCGCCTATTTTGAGCCAGTACCAGCCAATCACGGAGAGGGGATAGACGTGGCCAAGGAAGCCCCACGTTTCGTCAGTCTGCTGACCAAGAACACCATCGCATTGATTCTCGCCGGTGGGCGGGGCAGCCGCCTCAGGCAACTCACCGATTGGCGCGCCAAGCCGGCGGTGCCCTTCGGCGGCAAGTTCCGCATCATCGACTTCCCCATGTCCAACTGCATGAACTCGGGCATCCGGCGCATGTCGGTGATCACCCAGTACAAGTCCCACAGCCTCATCAAGCACATCCAGCGGGGCTGGGGCTTCCTGCGGGGCGAGTTCAACGAGTTCGTGGACATCCTGCCCGCCCAGCAGCGGGTGAGTGAGGAACACTGGTACAAGGGCACCGCCGACGCGGTGTACCAGAACCTGGACATCCTGCGGGTTTCCAAGCCGGAATACGTGCTCATCCTGGCCGGCGACCACATCTACAAGATGGACTACGGCGAGATGGTGGCCAGCCACGTGCGCAACGAGGCGGACATGACCGTGGCCTGCATCGAGGTGCCTGTCCAGGAGGCTTCCGCTTTCGGCGTCATGGCCGCGGACGAGGAGGGCCGGGTGGTGTCCTTCCAGGAGAAGCCGGCCGATCCTCCGCCCATGCCCGGCAACCCGAGCGTCTCCCTGTGCTCCATGGGCATCTACGTATTCAACGCGGGCTTCCTGTACGAACAGCTCATGCGGGACGCGGACGATACCAAGTCCGAGCACGATTTCGGCAAGAACATCATTCCCCATCTCATCGAGACGGGCTACCGGGTCTACGCCCACAGCTTCACCGAGAGCTGCGTGCACGGCGACGACGAACCCGCCTACTGGCGCGACGTGGGGACCGTGGACGCCTACTGGGAGGCCAACCTGGACCTGGCCCGGGTGACCCCAGACCTGAATCTGTACGACAAGACCTGGCCCATCTGGACCTACCAGGAGCAACTGCCTCCGGCCAAGTTCGTGTTCGACGCGGATCATCGCCGGGGCATGGCGGTGGATTCCATGGTGTCCGGCGGCTGCATCATCAGCGGCGCGGTGGTGCGGCGCTCCGTGCTGTTCTCCAACGTGCATGTGCGCGAAGGGGCCTACCTGGAAGAGGCCGTGGTGCTGCCGGATGTGCGCATCGGCGAGGGGACGGTGTTGAAGCGGGTGGTCATCGACAAGGGCTGCATCATCCCGCCGGGCATGTCCATCGGCGTCAACCGCCAGGAAGACGAGAAACATTTCCATGTCACGGAACGGGGCATCACCCTGGTGACGCCGGAGATGCTGGGGCAGTTCATCCATCACTTCAGGTAGTTGGGGGCGGGAAGCAGGGAGTAGGAAGTAGGGGGTAGGGAGTAGGAAGGTGTGGCCTATACTTGCGGGCCTGGCTTGGAATAGCCCCTCCCCCACTTCCCACTTTCCATTACCCACTTTCCATGTTGCACCTTGTTCTCTGCTGGCATTTCCACCAGCCCGACTACCGCGACGCGGACGGCCAGTACCAGCTGCCCTGGACCTACCTGCATGCCGTCAAGGATTACGCCGACATGGCGGCCCATCTGGAGGCCGCGCCGGACATCCATTGCGTGGTCAACTTCGTGCCCACCCTCACGGCCCAGCTGGATGACTACACGACCCAGTTCAATGGGGCGGCGGGGGCCGAGGGCCTGCGGGACCCCCTGCTGGCGCGGCTGATCGATCCCAACCTGGGAAAGCTGGGCGCCAAGTCCAAGCGGGCCCTGATCGAGCAGTGCTTCAAGCTGAACCACGCCACCATGCTGGAGCCGTTTCCGGCCTACCGGCGGCTCTACACCCTGTGGAAGATGGTGGCGGAGAGCGGCGATGGGGGCCTGGCCTACCTCTCC
>CAZREY010000066.1:0-10290 GCA_964599015.1 uncultured Thiobacillus sp. | reverse complement strand
CGCTGCGCTGGGTGAGGCGGCCCTGGAGGGTCCAGATTTCCTTGATGGTGCCGTCGAAGCGGCGGGGGAAGGCCAGGGCCGCCCGCTGGCGCTCCAGTACGGTGTCCATGGCCTCGAACTGGGCCGGCTGGTCATGCATGCCGGCCTGCCTGTTGGCGGCCAGTTCCGCCTGGAAGTCGAACCACAGCAGGCACGCCAGCATGAAGGCTGGGGAGGCGGAATGGCCGCGGCGCACCCGCTCGTCCGTGTCATGCAGGGCGGCGTGGAGGAAGCGTTGCCGGCCCGGGTCGTCCAGGATGGCGTCCAGCATGGGCAGAATGCCATGGTGCAGGCCCTCGGCCCGCAGCTGGCGCACGCCCCGCTCGGCATGGCCGGAGAGCAGCAGTTTCATCATTTCGTCGAACAGGCGGGACGGCGGGATGCGGGCCAGCATGGGGGCCAGCCGGGCGATGGGGGCCCGGGTGGCGGCGTCGATATGGAAATCCAGCTTGGCGGCGAAGCGTGCGGCCCGCAGCATGCGCACCGGGTCCTCGCGGAAACGTTGCTCCGGGTCGCCGATCATGCGGAGCACCTTCTTCTGGGCGTCCGCCACGCCGCCGTGCCAGTCCCAGATCTCTTGCCTGTCCGGATCGTAGTACAACGCGTTGACGGTGAAGTCCCGCCGGGCGGCATCCTCTTCCTGGTTGCCGAAGACGTTGTCCCGCAGGAGCATGCCATCGTCGGCGGTGACCCGGGTCCTGATGCCGTCGCCCTCCTCGTCATCATTGTCCAGGTCCTCCGGCGGCGGCGTGGCGGCCCGGAAGGTGGTGACCTCGATGACGTCCGGGCCGCAATACACGTGCACGATCTGGAAACGGCGCCCGATGATGCGGGAGCGGCGGAACACCCGCCGCAATTCCTCCGGCGTGGCGTTGGTGGCCACGTCGAAATCCTTGGGGTCCCGTCCCAGCAGCAGGTCGCGCACGGCGCCGCCCACCACGAAGGCGTCATGGCCGGCGTCCCGCAGGGTGCGGGTGACCTTGAGGGCGCAGGCGTGCACCTGCTCGCGGCGGATGCCGTGTCTTTCCAGAGGCAGGATGAGGGGGCCGGCGGGGGATTTCTTGCCGAAGACCTTGTTGATCAGGCGGCGGATCATCGAGAGGAAAGGAGGGGAGTGATTAGCGGGATTGCCATGGCGGCGGCAGTATAGCAGTCGGCTTGCCCAACAGCCGGGGCCGGGCTACAGTTGCACGCGTTTAGCCCCTCTTGGAATACGGCCTTGTTAGCCCTCATCGAAGCCGCCGGCTGGCCCATCTGGCCCCTCATCATCGCCTCCATCCTGGCCCTGGCCATCATCTTCGAGCGTTTCTACACTCTGCGCCGTCCCCAGGTGGTGCCCCCGGGCCTGCTGGAGCAGACCCTGGAGAACCTGCGCAAGCACGGCGCCAACCCGGATGTCATGCGCGCCCTGGCGGAAGGCTCCCCCCTGGGCCGGGTGTTCGCCGTGGGCGTGCGCAACCTGAATGTGAGCCGGGAACTGATGAAGGAGTCCCTGGAGGAGGCGGGGCGGGCGGTGGCCCACGACCTGGAACGCTACCTCGGTACCCTGGGCACCATCGCCGCGGTGGCCCCCCTCCTGGGCCTGCTGGGCACCGTGGTGGGCATGGTGGAGATCTTCGGTTCCCAGTCTCCCTCCGGCGGTAACCCGGCGGTGCTGGCCCACGGCATTTCCGTGGCCCTCTACAACACCGCCTTCGGTCTCATCGTCGCCATCCCAAGCCTGATCTTCTACCGTTTCTTCCGCGGCCGGGTGGATGCCTTCCTGGTGGAGATGGAGCAGGAGGCCCTGCGGCTGGTGGAGATCGTCCACGGCGATCGCAAGTAAGGGCTGCACGGTCCATGAATTTCCAGCGCGGCACCCGGCGGGACGATCCGGAGATCAACCTGATCCCCCTCATCGACGTCCTGTTGGTGATCCTGATCTTCCTCATGGTCACCACCACCTACGCCCGTTTTTCCGAGCTGCAGATCAACCTTCCCGAGGCCCAGGGGGAGAGCGCCAAGGAAGAGCCGCTCCAGATCACCGTGAACATCAGCGAGCAGGGGCGCTACGAGGTCAATGAGGCCATGCTGGGCGAGGTGGGCGTGGAAGGCATCGTGCGCGCCCTTCAGGCCGCTGCGGGGCCCCAGAAGGACCCGGTGGTGGTGATCTCCGCCGATGCCCGGGCCACCCACCAGTCCGTGGTGCGGGTCATGGATGCGGCCCGGCGCGCGGGCTTCCCCCGCGTCACCTTCGTCACCCAGACCGGGGCCGCGCCCTGAGCGGGTGATCCTGATCGAGTCCTTCCTCAACCGCTGCTGGTACGGCCAGGGTCTTGGCTGCCTGCTGGCAAGGTGGTTGCTGGTTCCCTTCAGCCTGCTGTTCCGTCTCCTCGTGGTCATGCGGGCCTGGGCCTATCATCGGGGCTGGCTTAAGTCCGTGCGCCTGCCCGTGCCCGTGGTGGTGGTGGGCAATCTCACCGTCGGCGGCGCCGGCAAGACCCCCTTGACCCTGGCGTTGGTGGAATGGCTGCGGGAAGCCGGGTATCGGCCCGGCATCGTCAGCCGGGGCTATGGCGGCAGCGCCCCCCAGGCCATGCCCGTCCTGCCGGACAGCGACCCTGCCGTGGTGGGGGATGAACCCGTGCTGCTGGCCCGGCGGGCCGGCTGTCCCGTGTGGATCGGGCGAAGGCGGGCCGAGGCGGGGCGGCAGTTGCTGGTCTTTCACCCGGACGTGGATGTGTTGGTGGCGGACGATGGCCTGCAACACTACGCCCTGGCCCGGGATATGGAGATCGTCGTGGCGGACGGACGGCGCGGCTTCGGCAATGGCTGGCTGCTGCCAGCCGGACCTTTGCGGGAACCCCGGGGCCGGCTGAGGGGGGTGGCCGCCCTGGTGATCAATGGGGACGGAAGCATTGATCCGGGCGTCTCGCTCCCCACCTTCAACATGCGCCTACAGGGGGGGGGGTTCCGCAATCTGCTGGACCCCTCCCGTATCGTTACCGTATCCGAATTGTCCCAAGGTCCCCTTCACGCCATCGCCGGCATAGGCAACCCGAGCCGGTTTTTTGATCAACTCGCGGCCCAGGGGCTGGAGGTCATTCCCCATGCGTTCCCGGACCACCATGCCTACAAACCGCAAGACCTGCCAGACGGGCGGGTGGTCATGACGGAGAAGGATGCGGTGAAGCTCGCCCCCCTGGCACGGGAACTGGGCTTGCCGGACTGCTGGGCGCTGGTGGTTGACGCCCGGTTGGAGCCGGGACTAAAAGAGCTCATGCTTTTACTTCTGAACAAGGATCAAGGCCCTCATCATGGACCCCAAGCTGCTTGAGATTCTCGTCTGCCCCCTGTGCAAGGGACCCCTGGTCTACCTCAAGGATCGCCAGGAATTGGTGTGCAAGGCGGACCGCCTGGCGTTTCCCATACGCGACGGCATCCCGGTCATGCTGGAAGATGAAGCCCGGCGCCTGGGAGAGACCGAGGAAATCGCCTGAGCCGCCGCTGGGCTGACGGGGGGCTTGCCGTGCCGCGCGCTTTTTCCCTGCAGATACTCCTGGAGCATTCCATCCATCGCATGGAGGCGGCTGAACGTCTGCTGCGCATGTTGGGACGCAAGGAGGAGGCGGCCCGCCAGCGCCTGCAGGAAATCCAGGGCTACAAGCTGGAGTACCAACAGCGCATGGTGGGGGCCGGGGAACTGGGCATGGAGATCCACCGCTTGCGGGACTATCACGCCTTCCTGCGGAAGGTGGATCAGGCCATTCAGCATCAGGAATCCGAAGTGGCCAAAGCCCACGGACATTGGGAGGCGGCCCATGGCAAATGGCTGGAACTGCGACGCCAGGTCAAGGCCTATGAAGTGCTGGCCCAGAGGCATCGGCACGAAGCGCGGCAACGGGAGGAGAGGCGCGATCAACGGGTGACCGACGAATCCGCCGCGCAGAAATACCATCCCTTGGGGGGACGTAATCTTTCCTGAATTGGCGGGCATGCAATTTGCTAAGTAGGTCTCAGCGTTTTCGGAGACCTGAAATGAGCGACATGTTGGCCGTACTGTTGGGTGCAGGTGGAGGTGCAGCATCCAAAGCCATCGCAGCCCTTTCCGCGGGCAAGCAGGATGCAAATGGCATTCAGGCGCAGGAGGGAGGCACAGACCCGTTCATGGCCGTGCTGTTCTCCCGTTTGAACCCTGTAGAAGCGCAGGCCCTTCAAATTCCGGCGGTTGATGTCGCCCAGACCCTGGAGGCCGTGGAGCCCGTCGCCAAGACGGATGCGGGTGCGGATGAAGCGGCGCCTCTGCCACTCAAGCCTCTGGAACTCGCCCTGCTGAACACACAGTGGCCTCCCGGGGATGCCGGAGTCCAGGCGGCCCAAGTGGCTCTGGCCATGCCGGTGGCGCTGGCGCAAAGCCTTGTGCGCCAGCCGGGTGACGAGGTGAATGACGCAGCCCCCGTCGGGGGTGATCTGCTGCCTGGAGTGCCGCAGGACAAGGATGACCGGAAACCCGTGTCGACAAAGTCCCCCCCCGCCGCCATGCTTGTTTCGCCGGCAATGAACGCCAAGGCCGAGGCGGCGGAAATTGCCGCGAACGGGCAAGGTTTGCCGCCCGGGCGAGTGGGGGCGGAATCGCCGCCGCAGGCGCTGCAGGTTCGTCCCGATGTGCCCGCGGCCCCCGTGTCCGCCACCTTATCCTCCTCCGCGCCTGGTTCGGTGCTTCAGGGCTTGGCAGCTCAATTTCAGGCGGGCGTAACGGATGGGGTGGGCGTTGTGTCCGGCCAAACGGGACAGGCGATGGCCGCAGGTATCGGCCACGGCCTGGCCGCCATGGCGGATTTGCAGGGACGCCCTGCTGCGGCTGGCGTGCAGCTGTCCATAGATGCGCCGGTGCGCAGCCCCATGTTCCCCCAGGAACTGGGGGAGCGCATTGTCTGGCTTTCCACGCGTCAGGGGCAGGTGGCGGACATCGCCTTGAATCCCCCTCATCTGGGCCCTCTGGAGGTGAAGCTTTCCTTGTCCGGCGGTGAGGCGGGGGCCCAGTTCTTTTCTCCCCACCCTCAGGTTCGGGATGCCATTGAAGCCGCGCTGCCCAAGTTGCGGGAGATGATGGCGGAAGCGGGGGTGACACTGGGACAGGCCCAAGTGCGCGATGAGGCCTTCCCCCGCCAGGAGTCGTTGGCGCAGGGAGAGGCACGTCATGGTGCCGGGGAAGGCGATGCTGACGAGCAGCCCCTCGCGGCGGGCGGCGGCCGCCCGGGGCTGCTTGGCCTGGGGCAGGGGTTTGTGGATATCTTCGTCTGACGGGAAGGACAGATTCTTCGCCTTCTGGAGCACGACTTCCACGGTCAGAGGATGATCCTACTTGTCATTTGGCGGCCATTGTCGTAATAAAAAACTTAAGCAGGATTCTGAAACATCCTGTTTTTGTGTGATATTTTCAGCGCAAGGTTATTTGTCCAGAGAGAAAAATGGCTCAGGAAGAAACTCCAGCAGAAGTCGAGGTACCGAAGAAGAAGGGCAAGTTACTCATCATCATTCTTGCGTTGGTGGGCCTCATCGTGCTGGTTGGCGGCGGGATTGCCGTCTGGCTCCTGACTACGGCGCCGGAAAAATCCAAACAGGCCAAGGGTGAGGAAGAAGGTGCGGGCGAAGAGCATGAGGAAGAACATCCGCCCATCTACGAAAAACTGGACCAGTTCACGGTCAACCTGTCGGACCAGGAAAGCTATCTGCAAACCGAGGTGCAGCTGGTGATCGCGGATGTGAAGGTGCAGGAAAAGATCAAGGTCCGCATGCCCGAGGTGCGGGACGCCATGATCCGGCTGTTGTCCAGCAAGACTGCGGAAGAGCTGGGCCAGCCGGATGGCAAGGACATGCTGGCCGAGGAAATTCAGCAAGAACTCAACAATGTGCTGGGAATCAAGAAGGATTCCCAGGGCGTCAAAAAAGTGCTCTTCGGGGCCTTCATCATCCAGTAAGCCTAACCAGGCTGGAGGCGCGTGGCGGACGATATCCTCTCCCAAGAAGAAGTTGATGCCCTCCTGAGGGGTGTGACCGGCGAGACGGAGGAAGCCGCGTCCGAGGGGGGTGGGGAGGGTGTTCGTGCCTACGATATAGGCCGTCAGGAACGCATCGTGCGCGGGCGCATGCCCACGCTGGAAATCATCAACGAGCGTTTCGCCCGGAATTTCCGCCTGGGATTGTTCAACCTGATCCGGCGTACGGCGGAAATCTCCGTGGGGCCGGTAACGGTCATCAAGTACAGCGAGTTCGTGCGTAATCTCATCGTGCCCACGAACCTGAACATGGTCCACATGCAGCCATTGCGGGGTACGGCCCTGTTCGTGCTGGACCCGAATTTCGTTTTTCTCGTGGTGGATAACCTGTTTGGTGGCGATGGCCGTTACCACATGCGGGTGGAAGGGCGGGACTTTACGCCCACCGAGCAACGCATCATCCGGAAACTGCTGGACGTGATTTTCGAGGAGATGCAGAAGGCCTGGATCAGCATCTACCCGGTGCAGTTCGAGTATGTACGCTCGGAGATGAACACCCAGTTCGCCAACATCGCCACGCCCACGGAGGTGGTGGTGGTGACCACCTTCAATATCGAACTGGGCTCTGGCGGCGGCGATTTCCACGTGTGCATGCCCTACAGTATGATTGAACCCATTCGCGACCAGCTTACCAGCACCATGCAGGCGGACCGGGCTGAAGCGGATGAGCGTTGGGTGCATCAGATGACCCTGCAGGTGCAGGATGCGGAAGTGGAGTTGGTGGCGAACCTGGGCCACACTCCAGTGACTTTGCGCCAGATCATGGACCTGAAGGTGGGGGATGTGATTTCCTTGGATGTGCCCGATGCGGTTGTGGCCCAAGTGGATGGCATTCCGCTGTTTCGCTGCCATTACGGGCAGAAAAACGGTCAATTGGCCCTGAAGATTGATCAGGTACTGCAGGGCGATGACCGTATTGCCTGCGCCGGGAGCAAGCTATGAGCGAGGAAGCGCAGAAAGAGGACGACGTCTCCGCTGATGACTGGGCGGCCGCGCTGGCCGAACAGGAGATCAGCGACCAGGCCGCCGGGGGCGGGGCTGACGACTGGGCGGCCGCCTTGGCCGAGCAGGAAGCTGTCGACGCCAAGGCTGCTGCTGCCCAACCTGCCCAGATTTTCCAGAATCTCACCCCGGAGAATGTCCCGCCGGCCGCCAACAATCTCGATCTGATCCTGGATATTCCGGTGCAGCTCAACGTGGAGCTGGGCCGCACCAAGATCGCCATCCGCAATCTGCTGCAATTGGCCCAGGGCTCCGTGGTGGAACTGGACGGCCTGGCCGGTGAGCCCATGGACGTATTGGTGAACGGTTGTCTCATCGCCCAGGGCGAAGTGGTGGTGGTGAACGACAAGTTCGGTATCCGACTCACGGATATCATCAGTCCCGCGGAACGACTCCGCCGCATCAACAAATGATTCCAGCCTCCCGTGCGGCCGCCGCCCTGGTCGCGGCGATGGCCTGCGCCAGCCCTGTCGTGCATGCCGCCAGCGAACTGCCCGCCGTATCCGGTGTTTCCACCTTTGGTGCCTTGTTCCAGGGTTTGCTGGGCCTGGCCGTGGTGTTGGCCGCGCTGATGGGCTTCTTCTGGTTCCTGCGCCGCTTTTCCCCAGGGCAGACGGGGGCCCAGGGCGTGGTCAAGGTGGTGGGTGGGGTCATGCTGGGTACCCGGGAACGTCTCGTGGTGGTGGAGGTGGGGGATACCTGGCTGTTGCTGGGGGTGGGCGGCGGCCAGGTGACCCATGTGCACAACATGCCCAGGCCGGCCGGATATGTTCCCCCTGTCTCCGGCAACCTGCCGGGAGGGTTGCCGGGCTTTGCCGACAAGCTCAAGGATTACCTTCCCAAGCGGCAGGGGTGAGCATGACGATGGCACGCTGGTTGTTCCTGCTGCTGGGCATGGTCCTGCCCACCCTGGCCTGGGCGGCGCCCGGCATACCCGCCTTCTCCAGCAGCCCCGGACCGGGTGGCACCACCAACTACACCTTCAGCCTGGAAGCCCTGCTGCTGCTGACGTCGCTGACCTTCCTGCCGGCGGCCCTGCTGATGATGACCTCCTTCACCCGCATCGTCATCGTGCTTTCCCTGCTGCGCCAGGCCATGGGCACCATGACCGCACCACCCAACCAGGTCATCGTCGGCCTGTCCCTGTTTCTCACCTTTTTCATCATGGCGCCGGTGTTCGACAAGGTATACGAAACTGCGTGGCGACCCTACGCGGACAACCAGATAAACCTGGTGGAGGCCGCGGACCGGGCCGCCCAGCCCATCAAGGCCTTCATGCTGAAACAGACCCGGCAGGAGGACCTGGCCCTGTTCGTGCGGCTTGCCCGGATCCAGGCCCTGAACACTCCAGAGGAAACGCCCTTGAAGGTGCTGGTGCCGGCCTATGTGATCAGCGAGATCAAGACAGCCTTCACCATTGGCTTCATCGTCTTCATCCCCTTTCTGATCATCGACATGGTGGTGGCCAGCGTGCTCATGTCCATGGGCATGATGATGCTCTCTCCCGTACTGGTGTCCCTGCCGTTCAAGATCATGCTGTTCGTCCTGGCGGACGGGTGGAACCTGCTGATCGCCTCCCTGGTGGCCACCTTCCAGCTATGAACGCGGATACCGTCGTCGCCATCGTCCGCCAGGCCCTGGAACTGGCCATGATCGCCGCCGGCCCACTGCTGCTGGCCTCACTGGTGATGGGCTTGCTGGTGTCTGTATTCCAGGCCGCCACCCAGATCAACGAAATGACCCTGTCCTTCATACCCAAGCTGGTGGTGATGTTCGTGGTCTTGGTGCTGCTGGGGCCCTGGACCCTGCAATTGCTGGTGGACTACGTGGTCCGGCTGATAAGCAGCATCCCCACCCTCATCAGCTGATGTTTACCCTGAACAGCGCTGACCTGGACGCGTTCCTGGCGTTGTTCCTGTTCCCGTTCGCGCGCATCGCCGCCTGGCTTTACTTCGACCCCCTCATGGGCAACCGGGCGGCCCCCATGACGGTCCGCCTCACCGTGGCCCTGGTCCTCACGGTGGCTGTGGCGCCCATCCTGCCCAATGCCCAACAAATCTCGCTCATGTCTGCCGATGGCCTGCTGGTGCTGTTGCAGCAGATCGCCGTCGGCGCGGCCCTGGGCTTCTGTCTGCGTATCGTTTTTTCGGCGGTGGAGTTCGCCGGCCAGATCATGGGCCTGCAGATGGGCTTGTCCTTCGCCACCCTTTTCGATCCCATCAACGGGGCCCAGACCCCCGTGATTTCCCAGTTTCTGGTGCTCACCTCCGCCCTGCTGCTCTTCGCCTTCAACGGCCATCATGTAGTGATCGGCGCCCTGGCCCAGAGCTTTATCGACGTGCCCGTCGGCGCGGGGCTGGGGGCCGCGGGCTTCATGGGCATTGTGCAGTGGGGAGGCGCGCTGTTCATGGCGGGCCTGCATATCGCCCTGCCGGTGACGGCGGCCCTGCTGGCCACCAACCTGACCATCGGCATGATGACCCGGGCCGCGCCCCAGTTGAATATCTTCGCGGTGGGTTTCCCCCTGACCCTGGGCGTGGGTTTCCTGGTGCTCTATTTCACCGTGGTCTACCTGCCTGTGAGCCTGGAACAGCTATGGGGCCAGGCTGTTTCCACGGGGGTCAAGGCCATGGGCGGCGTGGCGGGGCAGTGAGGCAGTGAACATCTCTCCCTGGGTGTCCCGCTGGGCCGAACGGATTCCCGCTGGCGGCCGCGTACTGGATCTGGCCTGCGGCACGGGCCGGCACACGGTTTTCCTGGCTGGCCACGGCCATTCGGTGACCGCCGTGGACATCGACCTGTCCCTGTCCGAACCGGTGCGCCAAACCCCCGGGGTAGCCTGGCGCCAGGCCGACCTGGAGGCGGCCCCCTGGCCGTTCCCGGGCGAGACATTTCACGGCGTGGTGGTCACCAACTACCTGCACCGCCCCTTGTTCGAGCCTTTGCTGGCGGCCATCGCGCCTGGTGGCCTGCTGATCTATGAAACCTTTTCCATGGGGCAGGCCAGGTACGGCCGGCCACGCAACCCGATCCATCTGCTCATGCCGGGGGAACTGCTGGAACTGGTGCGGGGCCGCTTGCGGGTACTGGCCTACGAAGATGTGGAAGAGCCCAGCCAGCGCCGCTGTGTGCAGCGGCTTTGCGCCCTGCGGCTCTGATTCCGGAGCGGGCGGGGCACGTCCCCCGTATTCCCGGGGAGTTTCAGTTAAAA
>CAZREY010000065.1:9750-10335 GCA_964599015.1 uncultured Thiobacillus sp. | reverse complement strand
ACGACGACATCGCCCGTCTGGAATCGGATGGGCATAAATACCAGAAGAAATTCGTCTTCCAGCTATGGGATGCCGATGGCCATCTGCTGTTGCGCTCGCCCGGAGCCCCGACCATCCCCCTGGCCAGGAAAGACGGCTTTTCCGAATCGGACGGGCACGACGAGAAACGCTGGCGCTACTACAGCCAATGGGACGAGGAAGGCCAGTTACGCGTCCAGATCGGCGAGAACCACCATGTGCGCGAAGCCCTGGCGCAACAGATCGCCGGCCGATTGCTCATTCCCGCCCTGTTCGGCCTGCCGCTGCTCGGTCTGTGGATCTGGTTCGCTACGCGGCGCGGGCTGGCGCCCATCAGCGCGATCGCCAGACAGGTGGCTGAACGTGCCCCCGATCATCTCGCGCCGGTCATTCCCATCGAGGCACCGGGGGAAATCCGTCCTCTGGTTGATGCGATGAACACCCTGTTTGCCCGCGTCAGCGACGCCTTGGAGAAGGAGCGGCGTTTCACCGCCGATGCCGCCCACGAACTGCGCACGCCCCTGGCGGCCATCGTCGCCCAATCGCAAGTGGCACAGCGCGCGCGCG
>CAZREY010000065.1:0-9740 GCA_964599015.1 uncultured Thiobacillus sp. | reverse complement strand
TTCTGAGCGCGATCACGCCCTCGGGCAGCTTGCCATCGGCGCCCGGCGGGCCAGTCATCTGGTCGAACAACTTCTGACGCTGGCTCGGCTTGACCCAACCAGCGGCCTCCAGCTTGGTCCGGTCCGGATCGATACGCTGGCCGCCGAGGTGTGTGCCGACCATGGCCCCGCGGCTTTGGAAAAACACATCGCCCTCGAGCTCGATGTATCGGCCCCGGCGACCGTCATCGGCAATGAAGCCATGCTGCGCGTCCTATTGCGCAACCTGCTCGACAACGCGCTGCGCTATACGCCGGAGGGCGGACGGGTCGATGTTGCCGTCACAGTGGAATCAGCCGGAGTCACCTTGTTGGTCAGCGACAGTGGTCCTGGCATTCCGGTGGTGGAAAGGCAAAACGTGCTGCGTCGCTTCTACCGCCTCGCCGGCCAGGAAAAGGAGGGCAGCGGGCTTGGCCTGTCCATTGTCGCGCGCATCGCAGAACTGCATGGCGCCTGGCTCGAGCTTGTCGATGGCCAGGGTGCATCGGGTCTAGCGGTGCGGCTGTTCTTCCCGACGCGGGCGACATAGGGTGACAGGCGACAGCGCTGCCGAAGACGACGTCAAGCCACCGACGCGCCTGGGCCGCTGAGAGGTCGAGGCCCTCAGCGGCCGCCGTAACCGATGCGGTAGATCACCCCCGCCTTGTCGTCCGACACCAGCAGGGCGCCGTCGGGCATCACCTGCACGTCCACGGGCCGGCCCCAGGCGGAGAGGGTGCCCAGCCATCCCTCCGCGAAGACCTCGTAGGCCACCACCCGGTTGCCTTCCAGCCGGGCCGTGGTGACGCGGTAGCCGAAAGGCGGCAGGCGGTTCCAGGAGCCGTGCTCGGCGATGAAGATGCGGTTGCGCCAGGTCGCGGGGAACAGCCTGCCGTCATAGAAGCGCATGCCCAGGGCGGCGGTGTGGGCCTCCAGTTCCCGGGCGGGCGGGGTGAATGCGGCGCAGGCGCGCCTGGCGCCGAACTCCGGGTCGGCGATGGCCTTGCCGTGGCAGTAGGGATAGCCGAATTGCAGGCCGGGCCGGGGGGCGTGGTTCAACTCGTCGGGGGGCGAGGTGTTGCCCAGCCAGTCCCGGCCGTTGTCGGTGAACCAGAGTTCCCTGGTGACGGGGTGCCAGTCGAAGCCCACGGTGTTGCGCACGCCCCGGGCGTACTGCTCCAGGCCCGTGCCGTCCGGGTTGAGGCGGAAGATGGCGGCGTAGCGGGCCGGGTCCGGTTCGCAGATGTTGCAGGGCGCGCCCACGGGCACGTAGAGCTTGCCGTCCGGGCCGAAGCGGATGAATTTCCAGCCATGGGCCGTGTCCTTGGGGAACGCGTCGCTCACCACCACGGGCCTGGGCGGGTTGCGCAGGCGCTGGAGGATGCCGTCGTAGCGCAGGATGCGGTTGATCTCCGCCACGTACAGGGCACCGTCGCGGAAGGCCACGCCGTTGGGCGTGTCCAGGCCGCTCAGCAGGGTGATGACCGCGTCCGCCCGGCCGTCGCCATCCCGGTTGGGCAGGGCGTAGACCCGGTCGCCCCGGGTGCCCACGAACAGGGTGCCGTCCGGGGCCAGGGCCATGGAGCGGGCGCCGGGCACGTTGTCGGCATAGAGGCTGATGCCGAACCCGGGAGGCAGCCTGATCTCGTTCAGGGGCAGGTCGCCGGCCCAGGTGGGCAGGGCGGCGATGAGGAGCAGTGCAAAGAGAAATGGCTTCATGGGCCCACTATAGGCCAGCGCCCATTTCAGCAGCCGCTTGAAAATCCATTGGCGGTTGGAGGAAGCATCGGGGGCTTGCACCAGTTCCCAGCGCTGGGCGCCCAATTGGTTCAGCGTGATTTCCACCGACTGGTCATAGGCCTTCATCCGTTCACGCTCCCTGCCACCATGGCTGCGGGAGGCATTCTCGGCCTCTTCGTGGAAATCGCTGCGGACATGGTATTCAAAGCGTTGCATGGTGCGTTCTTTCGAAGAGGTGCCGCCAAAGGCCGGCGGGTGGCCCACCGTAGCGGGACAAGGGCGCCAGGGCGGTTAGGGCGTGTTCATGTTTCCCCTGCCTTGCGCCTGGCCTCCAGTTCCTTCGCCTTCGCCAGCATGGCGTGGATGCCCTGGGTGTCCTTGCACTTGTGGCCGCCGCCCACGGCCTCCAGGGGGTTCATGCGTCGCGCCTTCAGAAGGCCCAGGCCCACGGCCTGCATTTCCACGTATTTCCTGATGCCGGTGGCGACGCCGTCCTTGAAGTACAGCGTATGGGTCAGGTGCAGCTCGTTGACCCGGCCGGTCTTGGTGCAGTTGTCCCAGAAGGTCTTGGACAGGTGCTGGGTGGGCTGGCCCTTGGGCGAGCGGCCCAGCCGGTAGGCGTATTCGGCAATGCCGTGCATGACATGGGTGACGGGCACCTTGCGCGGGCAGCGCACGTAGCAGTTGTAGCAGGAGGTGCACATCCACATGGACCGGGAGTTCAGCACCTCGTCCCGCTTGCCGGCCCGGATCAGCATGAAGATTTCATGGGGCGGATGGTCCCAGGCGCTCTGGAAATGGGTGGGGCAGGAGCCGGAACACAGGCCGCACTGCATGCACATCTTCACCCAGTCCCCCATCTCCGCCTGTTCCTCGATCTCCTTGAGGAAGCTGTTGCGGTAACGGGCCGCCATTTGTTGGTCTAGATCGCTCATCTGTCTGCTCCCGGCAATAGGCCTTGAACGCGGACAAGGTTGCCACCTGGCGGGAGAGCGGTGATTGGTATGGGTTGTCAGATGGACAGGGCTTGTCCGTTGGATATGTTCATCATAGATGCATACCCTGGCAATCTACTCGGGAATTGGGGCTGAAGGCGCTTCTCGGGCCACAGACCGGTTGGCCGGATGAATGGTCTCCAAGGGCGGGGGGCTGGGCAGTGCACTGTACCGGCTGCATGGAGTCTCCCGGCTGTTCAATGTTCGGCCTGTGTGAATTCCTCGAGCAGCAGGTGCAATTCATCCTGGTGTTGAGCGGCGGTTCTGGCCAGCAGGCTTTCTCCCATGGGAAGCAATCGGACTTCTACCATGCGGCGGTCGTTTGGGCTGGGACTGCGCTTCACCAGTCCCAGTTTTTCGCAACGATCGATCAGCGCAACGACACCATGGTGCTGCGCCTGGAGGCGCTCGGCCAATTCGCCGATGGTGGCCCAGTCTCGACCCCGGAAGCCCCGCACGTGCAGCAGCAATTGGTATTGCAGTGGCGTCAGACCCTGTTCTTTGCACAATTCCTCGCTGATGCGCAGAAAGCGCCGCAAGCGATAACGGAAGTGGGAAATCCTTTCGTAGTCTTCCTTGCCGAGTGCGTTGGGCAGGCCGGAATTTTTTGTTGACATGATTTATCCATGATCTAAACAATATGTATCACGCTATGATAATAATATGGGGTGATATAAAAGACAGCCAACTACCACCCACAGAGGATGAACATCATGAACCTGACCTCGCTAAGCAAATTGCCTCTTTCCTCCATGGAAGGCTGGCCGGAGCTGGAAAAGATACACCCCGGCCTGCTAAAGCTGTTCGCCTTTGTTATCCTGCCTCTGGCGCTGTTGCCGCCCAGCACGCTGTATTACGCGGGTACCTACTACCCGGAGCTATTCTTTGCCGGGGCCGCCGGTAAGGATTGGACACGGATCTCGGCAGTCTTCTTCCTGGCCGAGATGGCCACCTTGTGCGGCATGGGCTGGCTCATCAAGCAGGTCGCCGAAACGGACGGGCTCAGGGTTGACTACCACGATGCGTACATGCTGGCGGGCATCGCGCCTATTCCGCTTTGGCTCGCATCCCTGGGGCTGCTGGTGCCTAGCCTGGCTTTCAATGTCATCCTGTCTCTCGTCGCGCTGGGCCTGTCCTGCGGCATCATCTATCACGGCATAGAGGGACTTTGCCACACGCGCGAAGATGTCACCGCGGCGTCCATAGTGCAGACCGTGATCGGGGCCGGCCTGGTGGCCTGGGCATTGCTCCTGATGCTTGCGGTGATGTTGTAGCCGCGGCCCCGGCTCCCTGTCCTGCGCGCCTTGTCGCATGCGGACTGGCGCTGCGAAGGCCTCCGCCGGGGGGCAGGCCGCAGAGGGCAGGCGACTTTCCTCTAGCTTGACTCCCGGTGCGCCAGGCGTTGCTGCCCCTAGGAGCCGGGCCTGACATCTCCGCTTGTCATGAACATCCAGGCCAGTTATTCCCACACCTTGCCCCGCTGGGCCTTCACCGTGGCGCGCCGGGCCTTGTCTTCCCTGCGCCGGGCGACGGAGGCCCGGGTGGGCTGGGTGGGGCGGCGGGGCTTGGGGGGCTCGGCGACGCCAGCGATGAGTTCCTCCAGGCGGCGCAGGGCCTCGGCGCGGTTCTTCTCCAGGCTGCGGAATTTCTGGGCCTTGATGATGACCACGCCGTCCTTGCTGACGCGCTGGTCTCCCAGCATCAGGAGCCGTGCACGGATGTCCTCCGGCAGGGAGGAGGCGGCGATGTCGAAGCGCAGGTGAACGGCGTTGGAGACCTTATTGACGTTCTGCCCGCCGGCCCCCTGGGCGCGGATGGCGCTGATCTCGACTTCCTCCGGCGGGATGGTGAGGGTGGAGCGCATGGGAGTAGTGCTGGGGCCGTGGCGGGCGTGAGCAGGGTTGACCGCATTGTAGGGGGACGCCCCATGCCCGGCGAATAAACAGGCCTGCCGCCGCCACAGGCTTATACTCGAGGGCATCACAGTGTCCGCCCGGGTAGGCGACCTTCGGGGCATCGGCGGACCGCGTGGGGCCACACCCCTCAGTTCCGCCTTCCATCGCTCCTCGGGCGCCCTTTCCATATCATCAGGAGCAGACACCATGTCCAAGACCCAGAAATCCAACAAGGAAGCGAAGAAGCAGCCCCTGCTGAGCCCCAAGGAGAAGAAGGCCGCCAAGCAGGTGAAGAAGCATGCGGGGGATGCCGTTCCCCTGACCATCAAGGGCAAATGAGTTCAGGCATGCGGCCGAGCCCCTGAAGGGGCGGCCGGTCACGGCATACCAAGAATGGGATACCTCCAAAGGGTCGGCGGTTTATTGGCCTTGCCCAAATGAGTTATGCAATGATGGTTTCCCTTAGGTGATGTGCCCGACACGAGCCGACCCAATGTCCAGGCATCAATCCCAGCACCAATCCCGGTACCAGGCCCATGCCTGGCTGGACGCGCTCATGACGACCGTGCTGCCCAGCGCCGTCATTCCGGTGGCCATGGCGGTGCTGGCCCACCAGTTCTGGGGCGGGGTGCGCTGGGAACACCAGCCCTTTCATTCCCTCGTCGAGGCGGTGGGCTCGTTCGCCGCCATCCTGCTGGCCCTGTTCATCATCCTGATGCGCCGCGGAGGGCAGTTGCGGCCGGGCTATGTCTGGGTTGCCACCACCCTGATGGGCATGGGCCTGCTGGACGGTTTCCATGCCAGCGTGCAGCCGGGCCAGGCCTTCGTCTGGCTGCACAGCGTGGCCACCCTGCTCGGCGGCCTGACCTTCGCCCTGGTGGTGCTGCCCGATCGCGTCTCCGACTGGCCGGGGCTGCGGCAGGCCCCTTTCCTGATGGCCGCCCTCAGCGTGCTGCTGGGCATCGGTTCCCTCCTGTACCCCGAACTGATCCCCCGCATGGCGGTGGACGGCGATTTCACCTCCATCGCCGAGTACATGAACATGGTCGGCGGCATCGGCTTCATCGTCGCCTGGTTCCGCTTCACCTACTCGGTGGATATCGAGGACCGCCAGGAGCGGCTGGTGCTGGCCAACCACTGCCTGCTGTTCGGCATGGCCGGCATGCTGTTCCACTTTTCCATGATCTGGGACGTCACCTGGTGGCTCTGGCATGTGCTGCGCCTGATCGCCTATCTGGTCATCCTCTGGTTCTTTCTCCGCCTCTACAACGCCAACATCAAGCGCATCCAGGAAGACCAGAGCATCCTCAGGCAGCGGAGCCGTGAACTCGAGCGCGTCAGGAAACAGCTCGGCGACATCATCGAAAACTCCCCTTCCCTCATCACCCTGAAGGACACCCTGGGGCGCTATGTCATGGTGAACCGGCGCTTCAAGGAATTCTTCGGCCTGGAGCGGGAGGCGGTGGTGGGCAAGACGGCGGCCGATCTGTTCCCGGAGGCGGTGGCGGCGCCGACCATGGCCGAGGACCGAGCCGTCATCCAGGCTGCCGACACCCGGGAAGGCGAGGAGACCATACCCCTGTCGGGAGAGGCGCGCACCTTCATCACCGCGCGCTTTCCCCTGGGTGCCCAGGAGGGCGAGATCTACGGGGTGGGCTCGATCCTGACCGACATCACGGCGCGCAAGCAGGCCGAACAGGCCCTGCGGGACAGCCGGGCGGACCTGGAACGCGCCCAGGCCATGGGGCAGATCGGCAGCTGGCGGCTGGACGTGCGCAAGGATGCCCTGACCTGGTCGACGGAGAACCACCGCATCTTCGGCCTGCCCAGGGGCACGCCCATGACCTACCGGACCTTCCTGACCCGCGTGCATCCGGAAGACCGCGATGAGGTGGACCGCCTGTGGCAGGCGGCCCTGCGGGGCGAGCCCTACGATATCGAGCACCGCCTGCTGGTGGACGGCCAGGTGAAATGGGTGCGGGAGCGGGCCGAGCTGGAGTTCGACGAACACGGAAAGCTGCTGGGGGGCTTCGGCACCACCCAGGACATCACCGAGCGGAAGCGGATGGAGGAGCAGATCCGCAATCTCGCCTATTTCGACCCCCTGACCGAGCTGCCGAACCGCCGCATGCTGCTGGACCGCCTGGACCATGCCCTTGCCCAGGCGAAGCGCTTCCAGCGCTCCCTGGCCGTCATGTTCCTGGACCTCGACAACTTCAAGGTGATCAATGACACCCTGGGCCACGACGTGGGCGACGAATTGCTCAAGGCGGTCGCCGCCCGCCTGACCACCTGCGTTCGCACCGGCGACACCGTCGCCCGCCAGGGGGGCGACGAATTCATCATCGTGCTGACCGAGATCGCCCAGGCCGACGACGCCACCCAGGTGGCGGAGAAGATCATCCGGGCGGGCAGTGACCCCGTGCGGGTGGGCGGCCACGAACTGAGCGTGTCGACCAGCATCGGCATCGCGGTGTACCCCGTGGACGGCACCGACGATGCGCTGGACCTCATGAAGAAGGCGGATGCGTCGATGTACGCCGCGAAAGGGGCGGGGGGCAACGCCTTCCGGATGTTCCCGGGCTGAAGGGGGCTGAAGCACCCCGCCGCCCCGGCTGGATGCCTCCCGCGAGCCGGGAACATGCACCCTGCCGGGGAAAGGCGCGCGCCCTTCCCCGGAGTTCGGCGGACGCTCAGCCGGCGGGCGCCACCCGGGGCAGCTTCCAGATCTCCGCGTTGTACTCCTCCATGGTGCGGTCCGTGGAGAACTTGCCGCTGGCGGCGGTGTTGAGGATGCTCATGCGGGTCCATCGCTCCCGGTCCCGGTAGGCGGCGGCGGCCCGCTCCTGGGCGTCCACGAAGGCGCGGAAGTCGGCGGCCACCAGCCAGGGGTCGTGGGGGCTGCGGATGGCCTCGATGATGGGATCGAACAGACCCGGCTCGAAGTGGTTGAAATAACCGGACTCCAGCAGGCGCATGACCCGGCCCAGGTCCGGGTCGGCGGCGATGAGGGCGTTGGGGTCGTAGTGGGCCCGGGCGGCTTCCACTTCCTCGGCGGTGAGGCCGAAGAGGAAGAAGTTGTCTTCGTTGCCGCCGAGCCTGCCCACTTCCTCGCGAATCTCGATGTTGGCCCCGTCCAGGGTGCCGATGGTGATGGCGCCGTTCATCATGAACTTCATGTTGCCCGTGCCGGAGGCCTCCTTGCCCGCGGTGGAGATCTGCTCCGACAGGTCGGTGCCGGGGGCGATGATCTCCATGGCGGAAACCCGGTAGTTGGGCAGGAAGGCCACCTTCAGGCGGCCGGCCACCTGGGCGTCGCCGTTCACCATGTCCGCCACCTTGCAGATCAGGGTGATGATGCGCTTGGCCATGAAGTAGCCGGGTGCGGCCTTGCCGCCGATGAGCACGCAGCGGTCGGTCCAGTCCTGGTCCTCGCCGTTCTTCAGGCGGGCGTAGAGGTGGATGACGTGGAGGATGTTGAGGAGCTGGCGCTTGTATTCGTGGATGCGCTTCACCTGCACGTCGAACAGGGCGTCCGGGTTGAATTCCACGCCGCAGTCCGCCTTCACCAGGGCGGCCAGGCGGGCCTTGTTCCCGCGCTTCACCTCATGCCAGCGGGCCCGGAAGGCGGGGTCGTCGGCCTTGTCGGCCAGGCCGCGCAGTTCGTCCAGCCGGGTCACCCAACCGCCGCCGATGGTGTCGGTGATGAGCCGGTTGAGGCCCGGGTTGGCGCCGGCTAGCCAGCGCCGCTGGGTGACGCCGTTGGTCTTGTTGTTGAATTTGTGGGGCCACAGCTCGAAGAAGTCCCGGAACAGGCCCTGCTTCAACAGATCGGAATGCAGCGCAGCCACGCCGTTGACGGAGAAGCTGCCGACGATGGCCAGGTAGGCCATGCGCACCTGGGGCTCATGGCCTTCCTCGATGAGGGACATGCGCGCCATGCGCGCGGTGTCGCCGGGCCAGCGCCGGGCCACCTCGGTGAGGAAGCGGGCGTTGATCTCGTAGATGATCTCCAGCAGCCGGGGCAGGAGCTGGCGGAACAGGCGCACCGGCCATTTCTCCAGGGCCTCGGGCAGCAGGGTGTGATTGGTGTAGGCCATGGTGCGGGTGGTGATGGCCCAGGCCGGCTCCCATTCCAGCTGGTATTCGTCCATGAGCAGACGCATGAGCTCGGCCACGGCGATGGTGGGGTGGGTATCGTTGAGCTGGAAGACGTTCTTCTCGGCGAAGTGGCTCATGTCCGGGCCGTGGTGCAGGTCCCAGCGGGCCAGCACGTCCTGGAGGCTGGCGGAGGCCAGGAAGTACTGCTGCTTCAGGCGCAGCTCCTTGCCGTTCTCGCTGGCGTCATTGGGGTAGAGCACCATGGTGATGTTCTCGGCGGCGTTCTTGGCCGCCACCGACTCGGTGTAGGAGCCGGCGTTGAATTCCTTCAGGTCGAACTCGTCCGTGGCGGAGGCCTTCCAAAGGCGCAGCACGTTCACCGTGTTGTTCCGGTAGCCGGGGATGGGGGTGTCGTAAGGCACCGCCAGCACGTCTTCCGTGTCCACCCAGCGGGTGTGGCGGCGGCCCTTGGCATCCACCCAGGTCTCGGTGAGGCCGTAGTACTGCACCCGGCGCGTGTGCTCCGGCCGTTCCAGCTCCCAGGGGTTGCCGTCCCGCAGCCAGTGGTCCGGTTCCTCCACCTGGCGGCAGTGCTCGATGTGCTGGCGGAACATGCCGTACTCGTAGCGGATGCCGTAGCCCATGACGGGCAGCTGCAGGGTGGCGCAGCTGTCCAGGAAGCAGGCGGCCAGGCGGCCCAGGCCGCCGTTGCCCAGGCCGGCGTCCGGCTCCACGTCCATGAGTTCTTCCAGGTCCAGGCCCTGGTGGCGCAGGCTGTCTTCGCCGACGGTATTCATGCCCAGGTTGAGGAGGGCGTTGTTGAGGGTGCGCCCCATGAGGAATTCCAGGGACATGTAGTAGGCGTGCTTGGCGTCCGCCTGCTCGTAGGCCTTGCGGGTGCGCTTCCAGCGTTCCATGAGGCGGTCCCGCAGGGCCAGGGCCAGGGCCTGGTAGGGATAGTGGGTGGAGCGGCAATGCCGGTCGCGGCCCA
>CAZREY010000064.1:700-10485 GCA_964599015.1 uncultured Thiobacillus sp. | reverse complement strand
CCTGCTGGAAGGCCCCCACGCCCGGGAGGATGATGCGCTCGAATCCCGCCAAGCCCGCCGGGCTGCCGACGATGACCGGCTCCGCCCCCACCACCCGCAAGGCATTGGCCACCGAGCGCAGGTTGCCCATGCCGTAGTCGACGATGGCCACCCGGGTCATGGATGCAGATCGGTCCACTTCAGCATGTCGCCGGCATCCAGGTCCCGGACGGCCGCCAGGCCCACCACCCGCTCCAGTTCCGTGGGCGGGATGCCGTAGCCCGGGCGGCGAAAATCCAGATCCCCGGCCTCGATCCGCTCGCCCGCCTTTCTGGAGCGGGCCAGGAAGATGCTGCGGCGATAGGCCCGGCGTTTTTGGCCTTCATCCGGGCTGAAGGTGCGGCGCGGGGCGCCCAGGGCGGTTTCCAGGTCGCGAATGGCCTGGATGAAGGCCTTTTGCTCGGCCCCCTCCAAGGAAAAGATGTGCTCCACGGAACGGGTGCAACGGTCCAGGGTGATGGTTTTCTCCAGCAGGTCCGCCCCCAGGGCCACGGCGGCGATATCCATCTCCCAGCCGGGCGTATGGTCCGAGAAGGCGATGGGAAAGGGAAACATCTGCTTCAGGGTCTGGATCATGCGCAGCTGGATGCTGGGCAGCCGGGCGGGGTAGCCGGAGGGGCACTGGTGGATGATGATGCTGTGGTTGCCCTCGGCCACGATGGCGTCCACCGCTGTCTCCACCTCGCCCAGGGTGGCATTGCCGGTGTCCAGCTGCACGTTCATCCCGGTGCGTGCCGCCGCCCGGATCAGGGGCAGGTGGTTGATGTCCGAGGAGGCGATCTTCACCGAATGGGCCCCCACGGCGGTGAGGAATTCCAGGTCATCGAGAAAACTGACCGTGGCGAAGAAGGCCAGCCCGGCGGCATCCGCCGCCGCCTTGACCTGATGCCATTCATCCAGTTTCAGTTCCCGTCGCTTGAGGATGTCGTAGAGGGGCTCCTGGATGGTTTCCCTGCGGCCGGTGGCACGGTCCAGCAGCACTTCGTAGGAGAACGGCTGCTGACGGTCCGCCACCAGGCGGTCGGCGTCGATCATCTGGAACTTGATGGCGTCCGCACCCGCCGCACCGGCCTGGCGCACCAGTTCAAGGGCGCTGTCCAGGCCATCGTGGGTGGGGCCGGCCTCGAAGGTGATGAAACAGGGTTCCCCCTGCCCGATGCGTTTGTTCCCCAGGGTGATGCTCATGTGGTTTTCCTGTCTGATGCGCTTAATCCAGGGCTTGCCGCAATGTGCGGACTACCCGCTCCTGATCCTGCTCGCTGAGGCCCGGATACAGCGGCAGGGTCAGGGCCCCGTCATAGTAGGCCTCGGCCGCCGGGAAATCCCCCGGCTGGAAGCCCATGCGCCGATACCAGGGCTGCAGATGCACCGGTATGTAGTGCACGTTGACGCCGATACCCGCGGCCCGCATTGCGTCGTAGACCCCGCGCCTATGGGTACCGTCCGCCAGGCGTACCGCATAGAGGTGCCAGGCGGAGTCCGGTTCCGCGGCGGGCAGTTCCAGGGGCAGGTCCGCCAGCAACTCGCCATAGCGGGCCGCCAGGACCCGCCGGCGGGCCACGAAACCGTCCACCCGGGCCAGCTGGGCCGTGCCCAGGGCCGCCTGGATGTCCGTCATGCGGTAGTTGTAGCCCAGCCTGGTCTGCTGGTAATACCAGCCCCCTTCGCTCTCCCCCTCCATCTCCGCCGACTCCCGCGTGATTCCATGGGAGCGCAGCAGGGCCACCTGACGCATCAGGCCTGCATCATTGCCCAGCACCATGCCGCCCTCCCCGGTGGTCATGATCTTCACGGGGTGGAAGCTGAACACCGTCAAGTCCGCATGGTCGCAGCTCCCCACCGGCCGGCCGCGATAGCGGGCGCCAACCGCATGGGAGGCATCCTCCAGCACCTTGAAGCCATACTCGTCCGCCAGGCGGCGGATGCCGGCCATGTCGCAGGGATGGCCGGCAAAATGCACCGGGATCACCACCTTGGGCAGACGCCCCGTGTTGCGGGCCAGGATCAGTTTGGCCTCCAGGGCTGCCACGTCCATGTTCCGGGTGGCGGGGTCGATGTCGACGAAATCCACTGACCCGCCGCAATACAGCAGGCAATTGGCGGAAGCCACGAAGGTGTTGGGCGATGTCCAGCCCAGATCGCCCGGCCCCACTCCCAGGGCACGGCAGGCCAGGTGCAGGGCGGAAGTGGCGCTGTTCACCGCCACGGCATGGGCCGCGCCACAGTACCGGGCCATGGCGGCCTCGAAATGTTCGACAGCCGGTCCCTGGGTGAGCCAGTCGGACCGCAACACCTCCACCACCGCCGCGATGTCCGCGTCGCCGATCTCCTGGCGACCGTATGGAATGAAGTTCATGGCATGGAGCTCATGGGATGCGACTCATCCCGCCCGGTCCAGGGCCTGCAACTCCTCGACGGTCAGGAAATGGGGATTGCTGCCGGAGTTGTACTCAAAACCTTGAGGAACGGGCACGCCGGTCTCGCCCAGGACATTGGTGCCGTAATCCACCTGGACGACAAAGGCGATGGTCGGACGGATGACGTAGTGATCCGAGAATTCCAGGGTGAGATGGGAATCGTCCGCCGGACACATGACCTCGTGCAGCTTCTCCCCCGGACGGATGCCGATGATCCTGATGGGCATGCCCGGCGCCATGGCCTCCGCCAGGTCGGTGATGCGTATGGAGGGGATGCGCGGCACGAAGATCTCGCCACCCTGCATGCGGGCGAAGTTCCTGGCCACGAAATCCACCGCCTGCTCCAGGGTGATCCAGAAGCGCGTCATGCGCGGGTCGGTGATGGGCAACTCCCTCGCCCCCTCGGCCAGCAGCTTGCGGAACAGGGGCACCACGGACCCCCGGGAGCCCACCACATTGCCGTAGCGCATCACGGAGAAACGGGTGCGCGCGCCGCCGGCGATGTTGTTGGCCGCCACGAACAGCTTGTCCGAGGCCAGCTTGGTGGCGCCGTACAGGTTCACGGGGTTGGCGGCCTTGTCGGTGGACAGGGCGATGACCTTTTCCACGTCGTTGGCCAGGGCCGCGTGGATGACGTTTTCCGCCCCATGGATGTTGGTCTTGATGCACTCCATGGGGTTGTATTCCGCCGCCGGCACCTGCTTGAGGGCCGCCGCGTGCACCACGTAATCGATGCCGCGCATGGCCTGGATGAGGCGTTCCCGGTCGCGCACGTCGCCGATGAAGAAACGCATGCGGGGGTCGTCGAACTCCTGCTGCATCTCGTATTGCTTGAGTTCGTCCCGGGAGTAGACCACCACCCGCCGGGGCTGGTGGTGGTCCAGCAGGACACGGATGAAACTCTTGCCGAAAGAGCCCGTGCCCCCTGTAACAAGTATGGCCTTGTCGTTGAACACCTGGATCGGTCCGGCTCAGTGGGCCATCAATCCATCCGCCAGGCTGCGGTTGATCTTGATGAGGATGTCCAGCTTGGCCGGCTCCGGATAGGCCATGACCTCGAAGGTGCGGCGATCCACGAAGGTAGAGAGGGAAAGGATGTTCTGCCGCAGCTCGGAGGGCAGCGGATTGGCGTCATCCATCAGCTCCGCCTGGAACACGCTCCACAGGGTCTGGTTGTACTTCAGGGCGTTGTCCAGCAACTCATGGTCCCCATCCTCGCTCCAATGCCCCACCACGTCTTCCAGCAGGGTGGCCGCCTTGTTGAGCACCGCGGCTTCGAGTTCGCGGCCGGCCAGGCCGTCCATCACGTTCACGTCCAGTTCCTGGGCCATCATCTGCATTCCCATCATCGCTATCTCCTTTACTGAACAGGGTCCATCTGCGCCACCGCCTCCAGAAGGGGGCGATTGCCGCTGATCGCTTGTTTGGAAGTCAGGGCGGCCAGCATTCTCTGGCTGTCCCTGCTGATGTCACCGGCCAAGTCATTGGCCTGATCGTTCTGCTTCAGGGCGGGCTCGGCTGCCTGCGCCGCGGGAAACATGAGGGCCTCGATCTGCCTGCGCAGGCCGCTGATCTGGTCCAGGTAAGCCATCCTGTCCTCCTGTTCCGGGGGATAGGGCGGAAACAGCTTGTGCATTTCCACACGATCCCCTTCCCTGCGGATGGCCTGGGCCAATTCGTTCAGGTCGTCCTGGCGTGCACGCAGCTGGCCATAGCTTCCCCCAGCCAGGCCCGAACCTTCTGAGGTGGGGCCCCGCACGGTCTGGGAAGCCCCTCGGGCATGCTCCGCCAGCCGGGCCGCCGGCATTGCCGCCCCGCCCGCCTGGGCGGTATGCAGGGGCGGCAGTGCGGAGGAAAGTGCCAGTGAGGTATCCATCTCGACCTGCGCCGGTCAGACGATCAGAACAGCCGCAGGACGGCGGCGTTGGCCTGGGCGGACAGGCTCAGGGCCGTGGTGCCAAGCTGCTGCCTGGTTTGCAGCAGGAGCATGTTGGCGCCCTCCTCGTTGGTATCCGCCACGGTCAGCTTGGTGGCGCCTTCCGCCAGAACGTTGACCATGTCGACGATGAACTGCTGGCGCGTGCTCAGGATGGCCAGGTTGGCCGCCAGTGTACCGCCCTGGGTACGCAGGGTTGCCAGGGCATTGTTGAGGGTGGTTTCAATGCCATCCAGTTCTGTCTGGGTATCCAGCGCGGCGGATGTCAGGGTACCGACACCCGTTTGGGAGCCGCCGGACAGGGCCAGGCCGGAAGCGCTGCCGTTGAAGCCGCTCATGACCAGCTGGGAAGTGGCCTGCTCGTTGAAGTTCACCGTCAGGGTGACGGTGGTGCCCGCCAGGAAGTTCACGCCCTTGTAGCTGGCGTCCGACTGGGTGTTGTTGAGCTGGCGGATCAACTCGTTGTACTGGGTGGTGAGGCCCTGCAACTCCGTGGCGGAAGTGGTCGAGTTGATCGATGAACGGGCCTGGGTCAGCACGCCTCGGATCGCCTCCAGCAGGCGGGTGATGCCGGTCACGCCATTGTCCGCCGCCTTCACGGTCTGGACCGCCTCATTGATGCTGTCCTTCAAGCCGGTCAGCAGATCCGCGCGCTGGGTGTGGGTCCGCGCGGCGAAGAAGTTGGTGGGGTTGTCGATCGCGCTGTTCACCCGCTTGCCGGTGGACAACCTTTCCTGCGTGCGTCCCAACAGCTGTTCCGTGGATTGCAGGCTCACCAGGTTGGATCGCATTGCCGCCGTCAACGTGATATCGCCAATTGCCATGTCATCTCTCCATTTACCACTCGTTCCTGACGAGATGGGCACGGGATCCGGCAAACCGGGGAACCGCCACACCCACCGTGAGGAGCCTCAGTCGGAGAACGCCTTGCATGCGCCCGATTGAATCTCTGGGCAGCAATTAGCAACGACTATGCCAACAGCAAAAATATTGTCATTCCTCCTTTCATATCAATCGGTTGCGGAATTACGACAGGTGAAATCCAGGCGATCTGCCAGGATGCCGATTTCTTCCCGTGGAGCGCCGACGGCAAGCCTTGCCCGGCTCGGAAATATTTGCCGCGGTGTTTGCCGGTCGGCCACACACACGCTTGCTGAACCCGTCCACAGTCTAATCCTTGGGGAAACCCGGCCGCGGATCGAAGGCGCAAACCTCCTCCAGTTGCCGAAGGAGCGCCTTGGCCTCTTCGCTCAGTTGCGGGGGCAACACCACCTGCAACTGCACAAAAAAATCACCTGCTCCGTCCTTGGCAGGCATGCCCCGGCCAGGCAGGCGTAATTTCTGCCCGCTGCGGGTGCCGGCTGGCACCTTGATGCGGATGTCGCCGCCCGGGGTAGGTACCAGCAAACTGGCACCCAAGGCCGCTTCCCAGGGTGCGACGGGGGTATCCAGGTAGATATCCTTTCCATCAAGACGATAGCGCCCGTGGGGAGAAATCTCGATTTGCAGCAACAGGTCGCCTTTTCCGCCCCCGTAGGGCGATGGCTGCCCTTTCCCTGCCAGACGCAGGCGCCTTCCCGGCAGAGTCCCAGCCGGCACCCTGAACTTCACGGTATCCGTACCCTGCCTTTGCCCGGCCAGGGTGATCTGTTTCTCCACGCCGTGATAGGCCTCCTCCAGCGTCAAGGTAATGCCGGCCTCCACATCTCGCCCCTTGGGAACGCCCTTGCCGCGAAAGCCATGCAATCCAGCACCTCCGCCTCCGAAGAACTGGGAAAACAGATCCGAGAAATCCATGCCGGCGAACTCCGCCCCCCCGCCAACCCCACCATAGCGGGCTCCCCACCCTGGTGGCGGCCGAAAATCCTGGCCGGGCCGGTAGGCGCCCAGTTGGTCATAGGCTGAGCGCTTCTCGGGGTCCGACAGCACCTCATTGGCCTCGTTCACTTGCTTGAACTTCTCCTCCGCGCCTGCCTCCTTGGACACGTCCGGGTGATATTTGCGGGCCAGGCGGCGGTAAGCCTTCTTGATGTCTTCGCTGGACGCATTCCGGGGCACGCCCAGAACCTGGTAATAGTCCTTGTATTGCATGCGGTGTCAGATGCGACCCATGGGACAGCAAAGATGTTGGAACGGTGTGCGATTGCACGGGTACAGGAAGTTGGCCATGGTATAGTTTTGGGCATTTCTTTCGGGGCAAATCATTATGAGCGAGCGCCAGAACTTGCAGGACCAGTTTTTGAACACGTTGCGCCGGGAGCATGTTCATTGCTCTGTTTTTCTGGTGAATGGCATCAAACTGGTGGGCAAGATCGAATCTTTTGATCAATACATGGTGCTCTTGCGTGGAAATGACCAATCCGTCCAGGCGATTTTCAAGCATGCCATTTCCACCATTTCGCCCTCCCGCCAAGTTGAAATGAGCGCGAAACCAGCGACTACGGAGTAATTCCCAGGCCACCGAAAACGAAGAGGCCCGCGGATATCCGCGGGCCTCTTCGTTTTCACCAACACGCGCCACCGAAGGACAAGGCAACATGCCTGCCATCCGCCATCGGCTCGCCCCCGCGCACGCAGCCCAGGGACCACGGCGGGAGACGCGTCAAGCGTTGTTGATCAGCGCGGCTTCTTGAAGGTGTTCACCACCAGGTTTTTCACATTGGCCTGAGGCGCATGGCACTGGGTGCAATTCCAGCGCCCCATATACAACTCACCCGCCTTCACGTTGGCGTAGTGGCTCACGGGCGCCGGCACGGGCATACCCTGCGTGATCTTCTTGCCGATCAGGTCAGGCTGGGCATGGCAGTCCTTGCAAAGGTTGAAATCCTGGCGGATGGGCACCATGTCCTGAATGGAATGGGGAACCATGGGGGGCGCGGTGTGATAGGAACGATCCACGCGCTTGCCCACAGTGCCCGGGTCCGCCTTGCCGTATTCGAAAACAGCGGGATCCGGCACATCGAACACGCTGGTCTTGGACAGGCCAATGGCATCGTCGGGAATCGCCTGATCCTGCACTGCTGAAGCGGACAGGGACAGAATGGCCGCCGTGATGGCCGCCCCCAACAGAACACCTTTCCTTACGCTCTTTTCCATCTCGTCCTCCTTAACTGACTGACTCGGTTAACACGCGTTGGAACTCAATCCTTAAGCCTGAGAATTGTGCTTGCGGATCAGGGGTCTCAAATCAAAGGACAGGCTGCCTTCCGGACATAGCGCGGTGCATCGTCCACAATTGCTGCACTCGCCGGAAAAAACCAAGCCTCTTTCTTCCAGTTTTCTCAGGTTGAGCACCTGGGGCTCGGGGCACACCTTGGCGCACTCGCCACAGTGGGTGCAGCTGTTCTTGTCGAAGCGCACCCGCACCAGGCCGACCTTGCCCGCCACGGACCAGAAGGCGCCCAAGGGGCACAGGTGTCCGCACCAGCCGTTCTTCAAAATCAACAGATCGAACAGGAAGATGGACAACAGGGCCAGGAAGCCGAAGCCGATGCCGAAGATGATCTCCCGGTGCATCATGCCCACGGGGCTGACCCACTCGAAAGCCGCCACACCGGTGACCGCGGAAAGCGCCAGTGTTGCCGCCAGAACGAAATACCGGACCGTGCGGGGGATATGGATGATCGCCCGGATATCCAACTTGTTGCGCAGCCAGCCGGCCAGGTCCGTGACCATGTTCACCGGACAGACCCAGGCACAGAACACTCGACCGCCCAGCAGTAGATAGAAAAAGAAGACCACCGCCACGCCGATCAGTGTTTCCTGGGTCAGCACATGGCCCGTCAGAAAGATTTGCAAGGCCGCCAAGGGATCGGCCATGGGAATCAGGCCGATGAATTCGGAAGCACTCAAATTGCCCGTGAGCAATGGCGTTTTCTTGGGCAGTTCCCACGCCCAGTGGGCCGTGCCGAAGAACAGGAGCAGGATGCCCAGTTGCGTGAAGCGTCGCAACACGATGTAACGCCAAGACCATACACGGGCGGAGAAAGTCAGGTTGTGCACTTTCTCAATGGAGGCAAGGGCATCCTTTTTGAGGGTGTAGCCGACCAGGTCGCTCATAGCCCACCCTCGTTGAGGTAATCCATGCCCGGTGCCTTGCTGGGTACCGGCGCATCCGCCGCCGATGCCGGGGGCGCCTCACTAGGTTTGAAGTCCTGGGTGATCTCGGTGTCAAAGGTCCATCCCAAGCGATAATGGTCGCCGATTTTGCCCTGCACCATGCTGTGGGGAAGGATGCGGATGGCCGCCTCCGTGGTGGGACAGGCTTTTTCGCATATGCCGCAACCCGTGCAGGCGTCGGAGTTGACGATGGGATAGAACATCGTGTGCTTCGACTGCTGGCGTGGATGCAGTTCCAGGGTGATGGCCTTGCCCTTGAGCGGACATTCCCTGTGGCAGATTTCGCAACGCAGCCCTTTCCAGGACAGGCAGTTCTCCAAGTCAATGACCGCCAACCCCATGCGTGAATCGTTGATATCCTTCAAATCCGGAGACAAGGCCCCCGTGGGACAGGCCTTCATGCAGGGGATGTCCGGGCAGAGATAGCAGGGAATCTGACGCGGCTCGAAATAGGGCATTCCGATGGGCAGGTTGCCGCCGGCAGGTTCCAGTTTGAGGGTGTCGTAGGGACAGGCATTCACGCACTGGCCACACTTGATGCAGGCCGCGTTGAAATCCTTCTCCGCCAGGGCACCCGGCGGGCGCAGTGCATAGGGATGGGCGCGGGCTTCCTGGCGCAGCAGGTATACCCACAGCAAGCCTCCCGTGGCCGCCATGGCGGTACCTTGAGCGGCCTTCACCAAAAAATCGCGTCGCGTGACGCTTTGCTCAGCCATTTCTGCTTACCTGTCTGTCCAAACCGATTGCCCGGCGTGTGAGTGCTCTTCACTTCAACCCTCTTGTACGAAAAAGGGCTGAAGTGAAGGCGAGACGGACTGGCCGCCTCGCCGCGGATCAATGCATCAGGCCTTGTAGATCTTGACCGTGCACTTCTTGTAGTCCGTCTCTTTCGAGAGTGGGCAAGTGGCGTCCAAGGTGACCTTGTTGATCAGCACACCCTCGTCGAACCAGGGCACGTAGACCATGCCCCTCGGCATGCGGTTGCGGCCACCGGTCTCCAGGCGAACTTTCACCTTGCCACGGCGGGATTCCACCCAGACCAGGTCGTTGCGCTTGAGTCCCTTGGCCTCGGCATCCTTGGGATGGATCCAGCACACAGCGGCAGGCACAGCCCGGTGCAGCTCGGGCACGCGGCGTGTCATGGTGCCGGAGTGCCAGTGCTCCAAGACACGGCCTGTGCACAGCCACAGGTCGTACTTGTCGTCCGGCTTCTCCACGGGAGAGGCATAAGGCCGGAAGTAGATCTTGGCCTTGCCGGAGATGTCCACCTTCTT
>CAZREY010000064.1:0-690 GCA_964599015.1 uncultured Thiobacillus sp. | reverse complement strand
GGATCGCCCGGCTTGTCCAAGTCGCCCATCACCAGGGCCTGACCGTTGTTGCCGTAGAAGTCAAAGCCGGACCCCTTCTTCACGTAGGGGTCGTACTGCTCATTGTTCCGCCAGGGGGTTTCCACCCACTTGCCGTCCTTCTGCACCACGGGCCACTTCATGCCGCGCACCTTGTCATCGTGGTAGACATCGAAGGGGGCCAGGTCGTGGGCCTTGCCTACGCCAAACTTGCGGTATTCCTCGAACAGGGCCTTCTCGGGGAACCAGCCGTCCTTGAGCAAGGCGGCAGTGATGTTGGGATGACCCTTGGCAATGGGGTCGGGCCACTTCACCTTCTTGTTGTCCGGCGTGGCATAGAGCACCTCATACAGCGTCTGCTCGGGGTTGTAACCCATCTTCACCGCGTCATCCAGCACGCTGGGCAGCTTGCCATCCTCGAAGCCCTCGGCCTTCAGACCGGGAATCTTCTGCTCGCCCCAGACTTCCTTCAGTTTGAAGCGCTTGGAGAGCTCCATCATCATCCAGATATCGGGCCGGGCCTGGCCCGGGGGCTGCACCTGCTGGCGCCAGACCTGGGTGCGGCGCTCCGCGTTGCCGTAGGCGCCCCATTTCTCGTTGATCATGGCGGCAGGCAGGATCAGGTCGGCCACCTTGGCGGACACGCCGGGATAGACTTCGGACACGACGATG
>CAZREY010000063.1:879-10613 GCA_964599015.1 uncultured Thiobacillus sp. | reverse complement strand
GTCGCATCCCCGCTGCGCGGGGCCCCTGCTCCCTGCTCATACCGGCACCCCCTTGTGACCGTTGACCGCGCCGTTGTACCAGCGCGAACCGAATACCGTGAAGGCATGGAACAGCTTGGTGAAGGGCAGCACCACCAGCAGCACCTCCACGGACAGGATGTGCAGGGCCAGCATGGTGGTGTAGGGCAGCAGCAGATGCTGCACCGCCATCCAGCCGGTGAGCACGGGCAGGAAGGTCACCGTCCAGGTGAACCAGTCCCCAAAGGTGGAGAGATAGCGCTTCACCGGCTTGTTGATGCGGTCCGCCAGCACCACCACCATGGCCGCCATGGTCACCACCGCCACGAAGTCCACGAACTGGGACGGCAGAGCGGGCCAGGACAGGCCCGTCAGGCTTTCGATGAGCTTGATGTGGGGCGCGAAGAAGAACACCACGATGGCCAGGCCGATGTGGAAGGTGTAGCCGCCGATGTAGCTGACGGGGGAGCGCTTGATCATGCCGGCAGGCGGCACGGAGCGGCGGAAAAGGGTGTGCCAGCCTGAGGCCCCGGCCACGTGGCGGGGAGCGGACAGGTCCTTCTTGCGTCCCAGGCTGTATATCTCGATCAACCGCCACAGCACGCCCAGCAGGAAGATGCCCACGGCGATATCCAGGCCGGGTCCCCGCACCCAGGTCAGAAATTGCATTTCAGTCATGCTCATTTCTCCTCGCTCTTTTCCAGATCCGCCAAGGTGGTGGTCTCATGGCCGGCCTTGGCCGCGGACTTCTTGCCCCGGTTGGCGAAGCTGATGGCCACGCCGGCCGCCGCGCCCGCCACCGTGGCCGCGCCCGCCATCCTCAAAGGGTCCGCGGGCATGGACAGGGCCTTGTAGAAGCCGCCGCCATCCCAGAAATCGGGCTCGGAACAGCCCAGGCAGCCGTGGCCAGATTCCACCGGCCAGGACGTGGAGTCGTTCCATTTCACCGTGGCGCAGGCGTTGTAGGTCACCGGCCCCTTGCAGCCCAGCTCGAACAGGCACCAGCCCTTGCGCGCGCCTTCGTCGTCGAAGGTCTTGGCGAACTTGCCCTGGTCGTAGAAGGGCCGCCGGTAGCAGCGGTCGTGGATGGTCTCGCCGTAGAAGGCCTTGGGCCTGCCCAGCTTGTCCAGTTCCGGCAGGCTGCCGAAGGTGAGGAAGTGGGCCAGCACGCCGGTGATGACCACCGGGATGGGGGGGCAGCCCGGGATGTTGACCACGGGTTTGTCCTTGATGATGTCCGTCACGGCCACCGCCCCGGTGGGGTTGGGCTTGGCGTTGGGCAGGCCGCCGAAGGCCGCGCAGGACCCCAGGGCGATGATGGCCGCCGCCCCCTGGGCCGCCTCCTTCAGGGCATCCAGGTTGGTCTGGCCGGCGATGCAGGAATAGGCGCCGTCCAGGCCCGTGGCCACGGACCCGTCGATGATAAGCAGGTACTTGCCCGCGTTGGCCTTCATGGCGTTGTGCAGGGCCTCTTCCGCCTGGTGCCCCGCCGCCGCCATGAGGGTCTCGTGGTAGTCCAGGGACACCATGTCGAAGATCATGCCCTCGATGGTGGGGGAATGGGACCGGGTAATGGATTCGGTGCAGCCCGTGCACTCCTGGAAGGGCAGCCAGATCACCGAAGGCCGCTGGCCACCCGTGGAAGCGGCTGCCATGGCCTCCGCCATGGCGCGCCCCGCCGTGGGCGGCAGGGCCATCATGGAGGCCAGGGTGGCGCAGTACTTGAGGAACGTACGGCGGGTCACGCCCTGCCGCACCAGGGAGTCAATCAGGGGTCCGTGCATGATGAGTCATCTCCATGTAGCACCAGCAACCAATCACTACTTCCGCTTCTTCTTGTTTCTGCTCCGCGCCGGACTGACCCAACGCGTCAAACACACGCTTTCAGCTTAGTTGAGAAATCACGCCTTCAAGATATCCGAGTCCGATTTTTATGTCTTCCGGATGGGCCCGCACCAGTTCCGGCACGAGGGTCACTTCGATGAACTCCGACATCACCCGGTCCCGGCTATCCCGGTGGGTGATCCACCACACCCCCGGGCAGGCGGTCTCGTCCAGGCTGGACTGGCCTTCCGCCTCCAGGGTCGCGTGGATCTGGCCGGTGCCCAGGCGCTCCCGCAGCCATTCCTTGTCCGCCGGGGTCAGGGGCAGGGCGGACAGGTCGATGGCCGCCGTTTCGCCGCTGTCCACCAGCCTGCGCACCATGTCCGCGATCTCCATCATCAGGGGCCAGGCATTGCCGGAAAGGCCGGAATCCGGGGCCAGCACCCGCACCGGAATTTGGTCAAGGCTCATCGTGCCAGCTCCGGATCAGGGCGCGGATCGCCGCCGCCGCCTCGGGGATCGCCGCGGCCACGGCGGGCGTGGGCGCCTCGCCCCAGTCCACGGCCTGGGGCTGGATCGCCACCAGGGCGCGCCGTTCCGGCCAATGGCCGGCGAGGATGGCGATGGCCCGCAGGTCGGTCAGTCCCACTTCATGCACGCTGGATTTGCGGTTGCCCATGAGGAAGGCGTCCATGTCCTCTCCTTCGAACACCCGCAGGGTACCGGGAGAAGATTTCAGGTTGGCGGCATCCACCACCACCAGGGCATCCGCCTCTTCGATGGGCCCCGCCAGGGTGAAGGACAGGGTGCCGCCATCCAGCAGTTCCACGTCCTCGGGGAGGGGTTCCGCGCCGAGGCGCCCGAGCACGTGCACACCGACACCTTCGTCCGTGAGCAACGTGTTGCCGATGCCGAGCACCAGGGTTTTCATGGGATCAGATTAAGCGGCCCTCTGGCCAATAACAACCTAGCAAAACACTCGGTTATTTACCCCCATCCGCGTCATGGCGTCCTCCCGCGGATGGGGCCCGCCCCATGGGGAAGCGACGCGGGACAAGGCTATACTGGCACCGTCGCCGCCACGCGTTTTCCTTTCAACCATGTGCCTCGCCATCCCCATGCAGATCACCGCCGTTGACGGTTACACCGCCCGCTGCGAGGCCAAGGGGGTATTCCGTGATGTTTCCCTGTTCATGCTGCAGGATGAGTTGCCGGGGGTGGGCGACTTCGTGGCGGTGCAGGTGGGATATGCCGTGCGCAAGGTGGATGAAGCCGAGGCCCGCGCCGCGTGGGAGCTGTTCGACCAGATATTGAGGGAGTGCCAGCCCTAGGCGATGCCGTCGCGGCTCCGCCCGCAGGAGGAGCTCAGGCGGAGGCGTGGTTTTCCCGGGCCTGGGCCTCGGGGTCGAACTCGGCGGCCACGGATTCCAGGGCGTCCTTCAGGGTCTCGTCCGGCAGGGCGTTGAGGCTTTCCGCCAGGACCTCGGCGGCATCGATGGTGTCCTGGTCCTGGGGCAGGGTCTCCTCGTCCAGGTTGGCCACCAGCACGGCGGCGGCGCCCGCCACCTGCAGCAGCGTTTGGCGTTCCGCCATGAGGAGTTCGATCTCCTCCCGCAGCAGGCGGACTTCATCGTCATTCAGGGCATGCACGGTCATGGGGGCCTTTCCGGGAACCTGTGGCAATGAGAATGCGTGAAATAATACCCCCTTCCGACACCTGTCCACGCCGTTTTCCTCCCCGTGCTGCGCGCCGTCCATCTCCATCCCTCCCTCATCGGTGAACCCCTCCCCTGGGATGTCTTCACGGAGGCGGGCGTACTGGTGGCCGGCGCGGGCATGGTGGTGGTGGACGAGGCCCACTTTCACAAACTCATCGCCCGCCCCCTGTTTCGCGAAACCACTCCGGGCGAACAGCATGCCGTACCGGTGGGAATCAACCTGCTGGAACGCCTCGAAACCCTGGCCCGGGAGGCGGACGGCCTGCTGACACCGCCCTACGGCATCCTCCTGACGGACCAGCTGCACGAACTGCTCAAGGCCTTGCTCAAGACCCTGCGCACGGACCCGGAAGCCTGCCTGGGCTACCTGCGTCGGGTCATGCCGGCCCGTCCCAGCGTGCATCACAGCCTGCATGTGCTGGTGGTGTCCGTGCTGCTGTCGGACCATCTGGATTTCGAGGAATCCCAGCAGGTCAGCCTGGCAGGCGCCGCCCTCACCATGAACCTGGCGGTGCTGGAAGTGCAGGACCGCCTCCACCACTTCCCCCGCATCATGGATGCCCGGGATCGCGCCGCCATCGACGGCCATCCGTTGCGCGCCGTGGAACTGCTCAGGCAGGGGGGTATGGACGACCCTGACTGGCTCCAGGCCGTGGCCCAGCACCATGAGAACATCGACGGCAGCGGCTATCCCAACGGGCTGGGCATCGAGGCCATTTCCCCCATGGCGCGCATCCTGCGGGTGGTGGACGCCTACTGCGCCAAGATCTCCGGGCGCCATTACCGCCCGCCCCAGTCCAACCGCGCCGCCATGAAGGAAATATTCGGCCGCGACCGGATCCACCTGGACCCCCAGATCAGTGCCCAGCTGCTGCGCACCATGGGGCTCTACCCGCCGGGCACGCTGGTGCGTCTGGCCAACGGCGAGTGCGCCTGCATCACCCGGCGCGGCCGGGGCGGCGCCGCGCACTTCGCCACCAGCTTCCTGGACAGCAGGGGCCGCCTCATGGAAGTGCCCCGGGAACGCCCCTTGGATCGCCAGGCCTATGCCCTGCGGGGCTTCCTGGAAGTGGAACGGGACTGGCCCGCCATCAACTGGAAACGACTGTGGGGGTACGCATGAGCGCGGATGGCGGCAACCACCTGTCACCCTTCGTCTTCGACGCCACGCCGGACAACTTCGAGACCCTGGTGCTGGGCAACTCCATGAAAGGCCTGGTGCTGGTCCACTTCTGGACCCCCAAGGCCGGTCCCTGCATGATCCTCATGCCCCGCCTGGTGCGCCTGGCCACGGAGTACAGCGGCCGCTTCCTGCTGGTGATGGCCAATACCGACGTGCTGAATCGCCAGTCCCACGCCCTGGGCGTCACCAGCGTGCCCACGGTGAAGTTCTTCCTCAAGGGCCAGGTGGTGCACACCATCCACGGCGCCGAACCGGACAGCACCTTCCGCGAGGCCCTGGGCCGCTTTCTCGCCGGCGAACAGGATGCGGCGCGCATGGCGGCCCTGGCTGCCCATCAGCGCGGCGACACGGAAGCGGCCATCGAGCAGCTGGCCCGCATCGCCGTGGAACACCCGGAGGACCTGGCGGTGGCCACGGACCTGGCCAAGCTGCTCACCCTGGCGGGCCGCCCCGCGGAAGCCCTGGACCTGCTGGCCGCCCTGCCCCCCCCGGCGCGCCAGACCCCCGCCATCGCACCCCTGCTGGCCCATCTGGAGTTGATCGACGCCGCGCAAAACGGGCCGGAGGACGCGGAGGCCCTGCTGGCGGCCGATCCCGCCAACAGGGAGGCCCGCCTGGCCCTGGCCGCCCGGGCCCTGTTCGATGAAGCCCCCGAGACCGCCCTGGAAAATCTGCTGGCCCTCGCCCGCAGCACGCCGGACTTTCGCGAGGATATCGGCCGCCGCGCCATGCTGGCCCTGTTCGGCATGCTGGGGCCGGAACATCCCCTCACGCGCCAATACCGTTCCGCCCTGGCCGGGTTGAACGCCTGACGCCCATGCCGGACCGCTGGCGCGCGGATTTTGCCGATACGCCCCCTTTTGCCCATCTGCGCCCTTGGAGCGATCGACTCGACCCCGGCGGCTGGCCAACCCTGGACACCCTCAACACCCTGGCCGCCGAGGGAGGCGCAATCAACGCGCGGCGCCTGCCCATCCGTTTCGAGGCCCAGTTGCGGCGTTGCGGCCAACGGGATTACGAAGCCGGCATCCTGGCCACCGGCATCGTGCCCACCCGCGCAGATAACTGGCACGATCTCCTCAACGCCCTCACCTGGCTGGCCCTGCCCCACACAAAACAGGCCCTCAACGCGGTGCAATGCCAGGCCCTGGCCCGGGACGACGGCAAACGGAGTGCCCTGTCCGACGCCGCCACCCTGTTCGACGAAAGCGGCCTGGTGCTGGCTGGGCCGGACCCCAGCCTGGCGGAGGATTTACGGGCGCACGGCTGGCGGCGTGCCCTGGTGGAACGGCGTGAAGACTGGCGGCGGGTGACCGTGCTGGCGGTGGGCCACGCGGTGCTGGAAAAGCTGCTGGCCCCCTGGCCCGGCATCACCGCCAAGTGCGCCTACCTGCCCCTGCCAGCCAGTCCGGCCCCGGAAACGGTGGACCGGGCCCTGGCCCGGCTCTGGCTGGAGGAGGGCATTGCCCGCCCCGCCGACCTGTTCCCCCTGCCGGTGCTGGGGGTGCCGGGCTGGTGGCCCGGCAACGAGGATAGGGCCTTCTACGAAGACGTGAATGTGTTCAGGCCCGCGCGGGACTGATCAGGCGTGCACGGACACCGGCAGCGCGTTGCAGGCCTCGCCCGGCGCCGTGGGCACCTCGAACACGGAGAAGGTGAGGCTGGACAGGTCCGCCAGCACATAGCTGGGATACTTGCCCACCCCGCCCACGGTGCCCGGGTTCACCACCCAGGTGGTGAGCCCCTTGGTGTTCTTCACCTCCTGCACGCTCACCCGGTGGTCGTGGCCGCAGCAGACGATGTCGTAGTCCCCGGTGAGGGCCATGCCCGCGGCGTAATGGGGGTAATGCACCAGGAACAGGGTGCGCCCTCCCAGGTGCACCACCGCATCCTGGCCGTGGTAGCGCACCACGCTGTCCGGCTCGTGGGCCAGCTGGTTCATGGCGTAGAGGTCGCCCGTGTTGTTGCCGTGGATGACGTGCACCGGCAGCTCGAACTTCTTCAGCACCCGCAGGGTGGTGGGCGCCACCACGTCGCCGCAATGGAGCACCGCCTGTGCCCCCCGGGCCTTGGCGTCCTCCACGGCATGCTCCAGCAGGCGCCGGTTGTCGTGGCTGTCGGAAACGATGCAGACCAGCATGCTTAGTGCGGGCGTCGCACTAGCGACGCATGAATTTCCCCTCGCCCGCACGCGGGAGAGGGGCTAGGGGAGAGGGAACGGGCATGAGAAATACACATGGCCTTATCTGCTGTTGTCATGCCCGTCAGAAGTTCGGCTTCTCCGGCGCGGCCTGGTAGCGCTGCACGCCGGCCAGTATCTCGGCCTTGGCCTCCTCGGCCCCCACCCAGCCCTGGACCTTCACCCATTTGCCCGCCTCCAGGTCCTTGTAGTGCTCGAAGAAATGGGAAATCTGGTTGAGCATGGATTCCGGCAGGTCCCGGGGGGATTCGATGTCCCGGTACAGGTTGGTGAGCTTGTCCACGGGCACGGCCAGCAGCTTGGCGTCGTCCCCCGCCTCGTCCTGCATCTTCAGCATGCCCACGGGCCGGCAGCGCACCACCACGCCGGTGAGCAGGGGAATGGGGGTGATGACCAGCACGTCCACGGGATCACCGTCATCGGACAGGGTATGGGGGATGTAACCGTAGTTGCACGGGTAGTGCATGGCGGTGGACATGAAGCGGTCCACGAACATGGCGCCGGTGTCCTTGTCCACTTCGTACTTGATGGGCTCGCCGTGGGCGGGAATCTCGATGATGACGTTGAAATCATTGGGAATGTCCTTGCCGGACGGAACACTGTTCAGGCTCATGTTGACTCCAGTTTTCGAAAAACCTGCCGATTATAGGAACGCAAATACAGACCGTTCAGCCTTGCTCAGGGACACACCATGGACAACAGCATTGCAGTGGAAGACGTCAGCACGGAGATCGCCGAAGTGGTGATCCGCGGCGTCACCAGCCAGGGCCGCACCTTCAGGCCCAGCGACTGGGCGGACCGGCTGGCCGGCCTGGTCTCCGAAATGGGCACCGACCACCGCCTCAACTATGGCCCCTTTGTGCAACCGGTCACCCGGGCCGGGGTGCGCTGCGTGGTGATCCACCGCGCCCTGGAACAGGCGGACAGCGCCATGTTCCGCTTCATGCTGGACTTCGCCCGGGACAATGACCTGGAGGTGGTGGTGGGCAGGCAGAAGCCTCGGGACTGAAAAAGAAACTGCCCGGCGAATGCCGGGCAGTTTCCTTGGGATTCCCGCCACGGCCTGTCAGGCCATGGGTTGGTCTCAGGCCATCGCCTTGATGGCGGCGGAGAGACGGCTCTTCTGACGGGCGGCCTTGTTCTTGTGCACGATGCGCTTGTCGGCCAGGCTGTCCATCACGCTCATGTTCTCGTTCAGGGCGGCCTGGGCGGCGGCCTTGTCGCCGGCGTCGATGGCCTTGCGCACCTTCTTCACGGCGGTGCGATAAGCCGAGCGCTGGGCCATGTTGTGCACACGCTGACGCACTGCCTGACGGGCACGCTTCTTAGCCTGGGCGCTGTTAGCCATAAGTAACTCCTTGAATCCGGACGCTTTGATCGAAAGGCGGGCACTATACCGGCCGCCGGCAAACAAGGCAAGTCCGGCTTTTCAATTACCATGCCGGCCCATGAACCTGCTCCGCGCCCTGGCCTCCATCAGCTCCATGACCTTCCTCTCCCGGGTGCTGGGCTTCGTGCGGGACGCCATCATCGCCCGGACATTCGGCGCCGGCGTGGCCACCGACGCCTTCTTCGTGGCCTTCAAGCTGCCCAACCTGCTGCGCCGCCTGTTCGCGGAGGGGGCCTTCTCCCAGGCCTTCGTGCCGGTGCTGGCGGAATACAAGAACCGGCGCGGCGAGGACGAGACCCGCCTGCTCATCGGCCGGGTGGCCACCGTGCTGACGGTGGCCCTGCTGGGGGTCACGGCCCTGGGCGTCATCGCCGCCCCCCTCATCGTGCTGGTCTCCGCCCCCGGCTTCACTGCCTCGCCGGACAAGTTCCAGCTCACGGTGGACCTGACCCGCATCGTCTTCCCCTACATCCTGTTCATCTCCCTGGTGTCCCTGTCCGCCGGCATCCTCAACACCTTCAGCCGCTTCATGTTGCCGGCCTTCACGCCGGTTCTGCTCAACGTGGCCCTGATCCTGGCGGCGGCGGTGGCCGCCCCCTGGTTCGACCCGCCGGTGCTGGCCCTGGCCTGGGGAGCCTTCCTTGGGGGGGTGCTGCAACTGGCCCTGCAGGTACCCGCCCTGAAGAAGATGGGCCTGCTGCCCCGCTGGGACTGGGCCCCCCGGGACGAGGGGGTAAGACGCATCCTCCTGCTCATGGCACCCGCCGCCCTGGGGGTGTCCGTGGCCCAGATCAGCCTGCTCATCAACACCCTGTTCGCCTCCTTCCTGGCCACCGGCAGCGTGTCCTGGCTGTATTACGCGGACCGGCTCATGGAGTTTCCCAGCGGCATGCTGGGGGTGGCCCTGGGCACCATCCTGCTGCCCTCCCTGGCCAAGCATTACGCCGACAACGACACGGGCGAGTACTCCAGGCTGCTGGACTGGGGCCTGCGCATGACCCTGGTGCTGGCGGCCCCCGCCGCCGTGGGCCTGGGGGTGCTGGCCACCCCCCTCATCGCCACCCTGTTCCAGTACGGCGAGTTCGGCCCCCACGACCTGGAGATGACCCGCCAGGCCCTGGTGGCCTACAGCGTGGGCCTGGTGGGCATCATCCTGGTGAAGGTGCTGGCCCCCGGCTTCTACGCCCGCCAGAACATCCGCACGCCGGTGAAGATCGCCATCTTCACCCTGCTGGCCACCCAGGCCATGAACCTGCTCTTCATCTGGCCCCTGAAGCACGCCGGCCTGGCCCTGGCCATCGGCCTGGGGGCCTGCATCAACGCGGGCATCCTCTATTACCAGCTGCGCAGGCAGGCCATCTTCCAGCCCCAGCCCGGCTGGACGCCCTTCCTCCTCAAGCT
>CAZREY010000063.1:0-869 GCA_964599015.1 uncultured Thiobacillus sp. | reverse complement strand
CCTGTGGTTCGGCATGGGCGAGGCCGGCCAGTGGGTGGCCTATGGTTTCCGCCAGCGCATCCTGCACCTGGGCCTGCTGGTGCTGGGCGGGATCGTCGTCTACTTCGCCACCCTGTGGGCCCTGGGATTCCGCGTCGCCGACTTCCGCCGCCGGGGCGTCGCATAGACGCTGCCCCTCGCGAATCGCTAAAATCCGCGTTTTTTCAAACACATATCCGCGCGCCATGTTGATGACCCACGGCTGGACTCGTGCCACCCGTCCCAACGCCGTCACCATCGGCAACTTCGACGGCATCCACCTGGGCCACCAGGCCATGCTGGCCCGTCTCAGCGCGCGCGCCGCGTCAGTGGGCGGCGCCCCCACGGTGCTGACCTTCGAGCCCCATCCCCGGGAGATCTTCACCCCCCAGGACGCCCCCACCCGCCTCACCTCCCTGCGGGAGAAGCTGGAGATCATGCGGGGCCTGGGCGTGGCCCACGTGCATGTGTGCAAGTTCACCCGCGCCTTCGCCGCCCTGTCCGCCGAGGACTTCGTCAAACGTATCCTGGTGGAAGGCCTGAGGGCCCGCTACGTGCTGGTGGGAGACGACTTCCGCTTCGGCGCCAAACGGGCGGGGGATTTCGCCCTGCTCCAGGCCATGGGCCGGGAATACGGCTTCGAGGCGGAGGCCCTGCACACCGTGGAGGCGGCGGGCCAGCGGGCCTCCAGCACCGCCGTGCGGGAGGCCCTGGCGGCCGGCGACATGGCCACCGCCGCCCAGCTCCTGGGCCGGCCCTACTCCATTTCCGGCCGCGTCGTCGGTGGCGACCAGCTGGGCCGCAAGATCGGCTACCCCACCGCCAACATCCAGCTCAAACACAACCGGCCG
>CAZREY010000062.1:507-10647 GCA_964599015.1 uncultured Thiobacillus sp. | reverse complement strand
CGGTCCGGTGCGCTTGGAGCCCCACTGGAAGGGATGGTCGTACTGCGACTCGGCGGCGAGCGAATAATGGCCGTAGCGCAGCTTCTCGTCGCGGAACGGACGGATCATCTGCGAATGGCAGGTGTAGCAGCCCTCGCGGATGTAGATGTCGCGGCCACGTTGTTCCAGCGGCGTATAGGGGCGGACGCCGTCGACCTTCTCCATGGTGTCCTTGATGAAGAACAGCGGCGCGATTTCGACCAGCCCGCCCACGCTCACCGCCAGCATGGTCAGAACCAGCAGCAAGCCGGCGTTGGTTTCGATCTTTTCGTGTTTGAAATTCTTGAACATGTCGAGTCCTTGCTTCCGGATCAGGCCGCCGCCGCCGCCGGCGTGGCCGCGGTTTGGGCGGCGCGCACGCCCTGGCGGATGGTCATGTAGACGTTGTATGCCATCAGAACCATGCCGGTCAGATAGAACATGCCGCCGATGGCACGCATCACATAGAACGGGTGCATGGCCGCGACCGACTCGACGAACGAATACTGGAGGTTGCCGAAGTCGTCGAAAGCCCGCCACATCAGGCCCTGGGAGATGCCGGAAATCCACATCGCGGTGATGTACAGCAGCACGCCGATGGTGGCCAGCCAGAAGTGAGCGTTGATCAGGCGCACGCTATACATCTGGGTGTTCCAGAGCTTGGGAATCATGTGATACAGGGAACCGAAAGCGATCATCGCCACCCAGCCCAGGGCGCCGGAGTGGACATGGCCGACGGTCCAGTCGGTGTAGTGCGACAGCGCGTTGACGTCCTTCAGCGACATCAGCGGCCCCTCGAAGGTGGACATGCCGTAGAAGGACAGGGCCACGATCATGAAGCGCATGATCGGGTCGGTGCGCAGTTTGTCCCACGCGCCGGACAGGGTCATGATGCCGTTGATCATGCCACCCCAGGACGGCAGCAGCAGCATGATGGAGAAGGTGGCGCCCAGGGTGGAGGCCCAGTCGGGCAGCGCGGTCCAGTGCAGGTGATGGGTGCCGACCCACATGTACATGAAGGACAGGGCCCAGAAGTGGACGATGGACAGGCGATAGGAATAGACGGGGCGGCCGGCGTGCTTGGGCACGAAGTAGTACATCATGCCCAGGAAGGCGGCGGTGAGGAAGAAGCCCACCGCGTTGTGGCCGTACCACCACTGGGTCATGGCGTCCTGGGTGCCGGAGAACAGGCTGTAGGACTTGAGGGTGAACAGGTCCACCGGCACGGCGATGTTGTTGAAGGTGTGCAGCAGGGCGGTGGCCAGGATGAAGGACAGGTAGAACCAGTTGGCCACATAGATGTGGGGTTGCTTGCGCTGCATCAGGGTGCCGATGTAGACGGCCATGTAGGACACCCACACGAACAGGATCAGCAGGTCGATGGGCCATTCCATCTCGGCGTATTCGCGGCCCTGGCTGTAGCCCAGCACATAGGAGGCGGCGGCCAGGACGATGACCGCCTGCCAGCCCCAGAAGGTGAAGGTGGCCAGGCCGGGGGCGAACAGACGGGTCTGGCAGGTGCGCTGCACCACGTAGTAGGAGGTGGCGAACAGGGCCGAGCCGCCGAAGCCGAAGATCACCGCGCCGGTGTGCACCGGGCGGAAGCGGCCGAAGGAGAAATAGGGACTGTCGAAGTTCAGGAAGGGCCAGGCCAGCTCGGAGGCGATGTATACCCCCACGAACATGCCCACCACGGCCCAGACGATGGCCATGACGGAAAACTTCTTGATGATGTCGTAGTCGTACTGCTCGTTCGCAGCCGCACCGCTTGCAGACATAACGCCTCCTAGATTACCGCCCACCCCAACCACATGGGGTGCCTGAAATATGCCGGGAAACCGAACAAAAAAGCCCCGGGAGTATAGTTCCCCAACCAAGGGGCGGGCAAGTTCACCCCGCGTGCAAAAGGGTGTTCAAATCCTGGGCGATATCCTGGGGCGGATGGGCGAAGGGCAGATACAGACGCAGGCGCCCATTTCCATCCAGAACGTAGCTGCCGGCGGAATGATCCACCAGATAACCCGTGGCGCCGGGTTCCACGTGCTTCCGGTACATCACCTTGAATTCGTTTGCAGCCTTCGCCACTTCCTCCGGGGTGCCATACAACCCCAGGAAGGACCCGTGGAAATAAGGCACATAGGCCTTCAGTATCTCGGGGGTGTCCCGCTCGGGGTCCACGGAGGCGAACAGCACCTGCACCTTGCCGGCCGCTTCCGGCCCCATGAGCTTGAAGGCCTGGGCCATGTCCGAGAGGGTGGTGGGACACACGTCCGGGCAGTGGGTATAGCCGAAGAACAGCACCACCAGCTTGCCACGAAAGGTTTCCAGGCTGACCCGGCGGCCGTTGTGGTCAGTCAGTTCCAGGCGGCGGCCGAAATCCGCGCCGGTGATGTCGGTGCCCTTGAACCGGGCCTGATCTCCACCGCCGCCACACCCCGTCAGCCCCAGCAAGCCCAGCAGGACGAGAACGACCAGTGCGCGACGCCCCATGGATCAGGCGGCCGGCATGGCCGCGGCGGGCAGGTCCGCCAGCCGATATTTGCCGGTCAGCACGGCCTTGGCCAATTCCTCCAGGTTCATCTCGTTGAGCAGCGCCAGGATCTTTTTCTTCACCGGAATCCACTTGAAATGCATGGGGCAGGCCGTGGCGTCGGAACATTCCTTCAAGCCCAGGATGCAGCTCTTGGTGAAATCCGGGCCTTCCGTGAGCAACAGCACCTGCATCAGAGAGGTGCGGTGCATGCCTTCACGCAGACAGAAGCCCCCCAGGCGACCGCGGAAGGAATCCAGCAGCCCATGCTTGCAAAGGTTTTGCAGTATCTTGGCCAGATAGGCGGCGGGCACGTTCAGTCGTTCGGCGATGTCCCGGTTCAGCACCGGCTCCCCGGCGGGCTGGGTGGCGATATAGATCAGGGCCTGGACCGCGTACTGGCTGGTGCGGGAAAGAACCATAAACTCACTCCTAAGAGAGTTTTTTGTCCTGAATTATAGCGACACGACCTTTCCTGCATATAGGGATTTTGAGACAGGTAGGTATGGATTCCTTGCCGCCGTCAGGGGCTTTGCGGTCAGGCCTCCGACAACAGCCTGTCCAGCCGCTTGGGTGGGAACAGGTCCGCGATCTGATCGAGTGCCATCTCCGCCTGGAAAGGCAGCTCCGCCAGCAAGGGGCCCGGCAGGCGATGGCTCAAGGCCGCCAGGTTCTCATCGTAGGCCGCCATGGCTGGATCAATGCGGTTCGCCACCCAGCCCGCCAGGCGCAGCCCCCGCCTCCCCATGGCCTCACTGGTAAGCAGGGCGTGATTCAGGCAGCCCAGGCGCATACCCACCACCAGCACCATGGGCAGGCCCAGGGCCACCGCCAGATCCCCCAGGTCCCGGGATGGGGACAGGGGCACCAGAAAGCCCCCCGCCCCTTCCACCACCACCACCTCCGTCTGCCGGGCCAGTTCCTCATAGGCGGCGCGGATGCGGGGCAGTTCGATCGTGACGCCCTTGTGCTCGGCGGCGATGTGGGGGGCGATGGCTTCGCGGAACAGGTAGGGGTTGATCAACTCCGGAGGCGCATCCACGTTGCCCGCCGCCCGCAGCTGGGCCACGTCCTCATTGACCCAGGCACCATCCATCCGATCGGCCCCTGCCGCCACGGGCTTCATGCCCACGCAGCGGTAACCCAGACGGCCATAGGCCCGCAACAAGGCCGCGGCCACCCGGGTCTTGCCCACCCCCGTATCGGTGCCGACGACGAAGAATCCCCGCCCCGCCATCATGCCAGCCGTCTCCTGAACTCGATGACCTGGCGTCCGTCCGCCAGTTTGTCCTGGCACCCGGCCCAGGCATGGCCGTACACCACCTCGTAGGTGGCGGGCAGGCGGCCTTCCCGGCGGAAGATCTCGTAGTTGCGGGCCAGGGCGGACCAGGCCTGCTTGCCCATGAGGCCGCCGCGCCGTCCCGCCAGCACCGTGTGGGCGCCGATGCCGCGGATGTCATCGAGCACCCCGCGCAGGTCCGCGTAGGTGAGGGTGATGTGTTCCATCTCCATGACCGGATTGGCGAAGCCCGCCTGGACCAGGGCATCGCCCACGTCATGCATGTCGATGAATCGGTTCACATGGGCATGACCGTCCAGTCCTTCGCTGGCGGCCCGCAGTTCCCGCAGGGTATCCGGCCCCAGGCTGGCGAACAGGAACAGGCCGCCCGGCTTCAGCGCCCGGTTCACCTCCCGGAAGGCGCCGGCCAGGTCCACCCATTGCAGGGCCAGGCTGGACCACACCATGTCCAGGCTGTCCCGGCCCAGGGGCAGATGTTCCAGGTCGGCGCACAAGGCCGCGAGTGGCAAGTGGCGAGTGGCAAGTGGTGAAAGCCATCTGCGCCAGCCGGCGGGGTGGCCATGCTGATGCCGGGTCCTGGCCGCCATGGCGTGGGCCAGGTCCAGGGCCAGGATGCGGGCCTGGGGGAAGCGGGCCCGCAGCAGGGGCACGCCGAAGCCGGTGCCGCAGCCCGCATCCAGGATCAGCCCGGGCTCGATCTTCATCTCGTCCAGATGCTCGTCCAGACGGCGCGCCACCTCCTGCTGCAGAAAAGCGGAACGGTCATAGCCGGCGGCGGCCCGCTCGAAGGCCCGACGGATCGCCTGCTTATGGCCCTCAGCCATGGAGGAACTCCGCGACGGTGCGCGCAAACCAGTCCGGGTGGGACAGGAAAGGCGCATGGGAGGCGCCGTCGTGCCGGGCCAGGCGGGCCTGGGGGATATGCTCCGCCAGCCACCGGCCCGCCTCCACCGGGCACAGGGTGTCATGGGCGCCATGGACCACCAGGGTGGGGCAGTCCACCGTCATGGCCTGGTCCCGCAGATCCACGTCCCGCAACAGACCGAGCCCGGCGGCCAGCACGGAAGGCGAGGGCTCGCCCCGGGCGAACACCGTTTCCCGCAGCCGGCCCACCACCGCCCGGGCCGCGTCTCCGCCCCGGGCCTGGAGGGCCAGGAAGCGCAGCAGGGTGGCGCGATAGTCCCGGGCCAGGTCATTGGCGAACCCGGCCAGCACTTCAGGCTCAAGGGCGAGGTCCCAGCCGGGCCGGTTCATGAAGGCGGGGCTGGCGCCCACCAGCACCAGCTTCGCCACCCTGTCCGGATGCCGGGCGGCCAGGGCCAGGGCCACCATGCCCCCCATGGACCAGCCCACCAGGTTGACGGGCATTTCCAGGCCGGCCGCGACTTCATCCGCCAGGGCCTCGGCGGTGTAGGGAGTAGTCACAGGCGCGTCACCATAACCCGGCAAATCCGGGGCACGCCCCGGGAGGGCGGCACGGGTTTCCGCCCAGACGCCGCCGTGGAGGCCCCAGCCGTGGAGATAGACAGTGGGAAACGGGGAGTGGGGAGTGGGACTCATGCAAGTTCCCGCAAAGCAGCCAGCAAAGCGTCCACGTCGGACAACTCGTGAGCAGCGGACACGGAGACGCGCAGCCGGGCCGACCCCTGGGGCACGGTGGGGGGGCGGATGGCGGGGATAAGGATGCCCTGTTCCTTCAGCCCCTCCGCCAGGCGCAAGGCCTCCGCGTTGCTGCCCACCACCAGGGGCTGGATGGGGGTATCCGATGCCATGAGTTGCCAGGGCAGCCCCGCCACGCCGGCCTTGAGTCGATCGACGAGGTCCGCCAGCCGTTGCCGCCGCCAGGGCTCGTCGGTGATGAGCTTCAGACTTGCGGCCACGCCCGCCGCCAGCATGGGGGGCTGGGCCGTGGTGTAGATGTAGGTGCGGGCCCGGTTCACCAGCCATTCGATCAGGTCGTGGCTGCCGGCCACGAAGGCCCCTGCCACGCCAGCGGCCTTGCCCAGGGTGGCCAGGTAGATGAGCCGGGAGTGGGAAGCAGGAAGCGGGAAGTGGGCAAGCGCCCCCCTGCCCTCCTCACCCAGCACGCCAAAGCCGTGGGCGTCGTCCAGGTAGAGCCAGGCGTCATGGCGTTCCGCCAGGGCCAGCAGCTCGGCCACGGGGGCCAGGTCGCCGTCCATGCTGAACACCGTGTCGCTGGCGATGAGCTTCTCCTTCGCTGTGCTTGCGGCCAGTTGCCGTTCCAGCGCCCCCAGGTCCAGATGGGGATAGCGCGTGAGCCTGGCCCGGGAAAGCACGGCGGCGTCCACCAGGGACGCGTGGTTGAGGCGGTCCTCGAACACCTCGCCGTGGCGGTCCAGCAGGGCGGGCAGCCCCCCCAGGCTTGCCATGTAGCCGGTGGAGAACAGCAGGGCCGCGGGCAGGCCCACGAAGGCGGCCAGTTCCTGCTCCAGTTCATGGTGCAGGCGGTGGTGGCCGGTGAGCAGATGGGCCGCCCCGGCCCCCACGCCGGCGGCGTCGACGGCCGCATGCACGGCTGCGGCGATGGCCGGATGGCTGGCCAGGCCCAGGTAGTCGTTGCTGGAGAAGGACAGGTAGTCCCGGCCGTCCACCCGCACCCGGGCGCCCTGGGGCAAGTCCAGCACCCGGCGGCGGCGGCGCAGGCCCTGGGCATCCAGGTCGGCGAGAGCTGCGGAAAGTTGCTCAGGCTTCATTGGGAAACACCCTCCCCCATGGGAGAGGGGCCAGAGGTCAGTGGGCGCAGCGGCGCCCCTGCACCGGCTCCGTCCTCAGGCCCAGCCTGGCGAACAGGGCCTCGTCGGCGCCCGCCTCCGGGTTGCCCGTGGTGAGCAGCTTGTCGCCGTAGAAGATGGAGTTGGCACCGGCCATGAAGCACAGGGCCTGGCCCATGTCCCCCAGTTCCTGGCGCCCGGCGGACAGACGCACGTGGGAGCCGGGCATGGTGATGCGGGCCACGGCGATGGTGCGCACGAATTCCAGCGGGTCCAGGTCCCCGGCCTTGCCCTCGTCGCACAGGGGCGTGCCCGGCACCTTCACCAGCATGTTGATGGGCACGGACTCCGGCTGGGGGTTGAGGTTGGCCAGTTCCAGGATCAGGCCGGCCCGTACCCGGCGGGATTCCCCCATGCCGATGATGCCGCCGCAGCAGACGTGGATGCCGGCGTCCCGCACCTGGGCCAGGGTGTCCAGGCGGTCGTCGTGGGTGTGGGTGGTGATGACCTGGCCGTAGAACTCGCTGGCGGTGTCCAGGTTGTGGTTGTAGTAGTCCAGGCCCGCCTCCTTCAGGCGAGCCGCCTGGCCGGGCTTCAGCATGCCCAGGGTGACGCAGGTCTCCAGGCCCAGGGCCTTCACCTCCCGCACCATTTCCTCCACTTTCTCCAGGTCCTTGTCCTTGGGGCCCCGCCAGGCGGCACCCATGCAGAAGCGGGTGGCCCCCGCCTCCCTGGCGGCCCTGGCGGTGGCCACCACCTCGGCCACGTCCAGTAGTTTCTCCCGCTCCAGGCCCGTGTCATGGCGGGCGGACTGGGAGCAATAGCCGCAGTCCTCGGAACAGCCGCCCGTCTTGATGGACAGCAGGGTGGAAAGCTGCACCGTGTTGGGGTCGAAGTGCTGGCGGTGCACGGTCTGGGCCTGGAACAGCAGGTCGTTCAGGGGCAGGTCGAACAGGGCCTCCACCTCCGCCAGGGTCCAGTTTTTCTTGCCCACGGGTTGGGACAGGTCGGTCATTGGTGAGCCCCCACTTTCTGCACGTCGTCGATTTCCAGGTCCTGCCAGTCCTCCTTGCCGGCGCGCCACACGTCGTAGAGCGCCCAGGGCACCAGGGTCAGCACCAGGACCGCGGCCATGGCACTCCAGCCGCCGGGAATGTAGTCACCGAAGAGGGGGACGATGGGCAAGGTGCCGACCAGGCCGTAGTAACGGTAGCCCGCCCATTTGTTGAAGTAGCGCACCCGCTCATGGGGATGGTGGGCGATGGATGCGTAGACGAAGATGGAAGCGGCCAGCCAGATCGCCACCGGCGGCATGGACATGGCCATGGGCAGGAAGGCCATCTTCTTGTCGGCGATGAACTGGCCCAGGGTGAACAGGCCGACGGCCAGCAGGGTGGTGCCCACCGCCAGCAGGTTGAACAGGCGGGCACTGCGCAGGCTCGATGCGGCGGGAATAAGGTGCTTGTCGGACACGATGCGGCAAATCTCCTGCAAAATCAGGGCATAAAAGGCACCGCATGGTGCGTGGGGAGGGGGCGATTGTCAAATTACATTGCCAGCACATTGAACAACTGCATCGGTTTTATTCAATCCCGTTTTCCCCACCCCTGCGTGCTGTGCGGCGCCACGACGCGGGGCGACCAGCTCTGCCCGGGCTGTCGGGGCGATCTGCCCCTGCTGCCCCCGGATCGGTGCCCCCGATGCGCCCTGCCCTCCCTGGGCGGCGCGGTATGTGGCCTTTCCCCTGGATGCCCTGGTGAAGCACTGCAAATACGGGGGCGCCCTGGAACTCACTGAACTGTTCGCCCGGGACCTGGCGGAGCGCGTCCGGGCCCATGATGCCGCCGATGCGATCATCCCCATGCCCCTCCACCCCCAGCGCCAGGGGGAACGGGGCTTCAACCAGGCGGCCGAGATCGCCCGCCGCCTGGCCAGGCACCTGGATTTGCCCTGGCTTGGGAACGTCTGCCGACGGGTGCGCGACACCCCGCCCCAGGCGGGCCTGGACCTGAAAGCCCGCCGCCGCAACCTGCGCGGCGCCTTCCGCTGCGAGGACGGCCTGGACGGGCGCCGGGTGGCCCTGGTGGACGACGTGATGACCAGCGGCGCCAGCCTGGACGAACTGGCCGGGACGGTGAAAAAGGCGGGGGCCGCCAGCGTCACCGCCTGGGTGGTGGCCAGAACGCTCTAGGGAGTCAGGCCAGCTCCGGCAGCCGACGGATGGCGTCGGCGTTGCTCCAGGAGAAACACTTATCCGCCGCCTCCCGCCAGGGCAGCCAGCATTGGCTCAGATGCTCCCGGGGCGAGAGCCGGATCGCCACCGGCTCCGGCAGGCACAGGCTGAACACGTGTTCCGTGTTGTGGGTGACCCCGGGGGCGTAGCGGGCCCGCCAGCGCTCGAAGATCTCGAACTCGTACTGTTTGTGCCAATCCTTCAGGCCGAGCAAGCCCGCATCCAGCCCCGTCTCCTCTTTCACTTCCCTGAGGGCGGTCTGGGCCGGGGTCTCCCCCGGCTCTTGGCTGCCGGTCACCGACTGCCAGTAGCCCGGCGCATCGGCCCGCTCCAGCAGCAGCACCCGCAGGTCGGGGGTGTGGATCACCACCAGGACGGATACAGGAATCTTGTACATGCTTCGCGGCAGGGAAGGTCAACGGCCACCGGGCCGGGCCCGTGGCCTGCTCAGAACAGCTCGATATCCGCTGAATCGGCAGACTGCTGTTGCTGCCTGGCGTTGACATATTGCTCCAGGGCGGCGCCCACGTCGCCGGTCTCCAGCAGCTTGTCGAACATCAGCTTCTCGTCTTCCATGGTGTACTTGGCGCGGATCTTCTGTTGCAGGCCATGCCAGGCGACGGGGTTGTAGAGCCGTCCCGGGTCGCCAACCAGTCCGTTCAAATCCTCCAGGCTGCGGCAAACGTGGGACAGGCGCTGGCTCAGGCGGTCATAGAACTGGAAGGCGACGATGGCCTCCCCCATCTGGCCCGTAACCCCCGCGCCTGCCTCTTCGATGGCGTTTTTCACCGGGGAATCCGGCAGGGCGCGGACCTGCTCCACCAGGGACATGAGGTTGCCGTACATGCTGGTGAAGGTGTTGGTCAGCACTTCCACGGAACCACTGGAATCCTTCATGGCCATTTCGATCTGGGCCACCGCCAGGTTGAGCATCAGGATGGTTTCCCGCACCTGGCTCCAGTCCAGGTCGGGACGGGCGGCGGTGGAAGGGGGAACGGTGTAGTTCATGGTGCCTTTGTCCATCAAGAAACTCCTGGGGTCCGAACCGGCCCGGGGCCCGTCCGCAATGTCGCCATCCCGTGCCGGTCATGGGTCGTTGCGACGTGTCTCCCTACGGCGCGGCCGAATGCCATAGCGGTATGGGGAATCCTATTTCAGGCTGGCCATGTAGCCGGCCAAGGCATTGATCTGGGTATCGCTCAACCCCTTGGACACGGAGGTCATGCGCGGGTCGGCACGCAGACCCCGCCCGGCGCGGTAGTCGTTCATGGCATTCACCAGATAGCCCCGGCGCTGTCCCGCCACGCGCGCCACCTCCCGGGTGCCG
>CAZREY010000062.1:0-497 GCA_964599015.1 uncultured Thiobacillus sp. | reverse complement strand
AGCCACGACAGGCCCGCTGGTAATGCTCCCGCCCCGCCTGGACCTGGCGCGCATCCTTCACCACGGCCGGCACCACCGCCTGGGTGGCATAGAACACGGAGATGTTGAAGCGGTCCTCGGGCTTGAGCACCTTCACCAGGCCGCTCATGAATTCGTCCTTGCGCCGGCCGTCGCCGAATTTGTCGATCTGGGTCAGCAGGTAGGCGGCATGCTGGCCCGCCAGGTTGGGCACGTGATCCAGGGGGCTGTTCCCGGTGGCGCCATGGCAGTTTTCGCAGAAGAAGGCGGCCCGCTTGCCCGCCGCCGCCGCCGCAACCCGGGCCTGCTCATTGCCCATCACCTGGCTGAGGCGCGCCTCCACATCGGCCCCCGCCCCGAAAGCCCCGCATGCCCACAAACCCAGCGGCAGCGCCATCCACAACTTGAACTGTACTCCCATACTCTTCTCTCATTCCGCAACTATCGGATTGTAGGGCGTCTACGGCTTAAAATGCCTC
>CAZREY010000061.1:0-10677 GCA_964599015.1 uncultured Thiobacillus sp. | reverse complement strand
CCACCGAGCCGTCGCCGATGCTGCAATTGAACAGCACCGAATTGAAACCGATGAAGACCTGGTCGCCGACCTCGCAGGGGCCGTGGACGATGGAGCGATGGGCGATCGAGGTGCCCTTGCCGATCGTCACCCCGCCGCCGGCCTTGCAGTGGATGACGACGCCGTCCTGGATGTTGGAGTCAGCGCCGATGACGATGGGCTCCATGCCGCCGTCGTCGTCGAGTTCGTCGGCGCGGATCACGGCGTAGGGACCGATGAAGACATTTTCCCCGACGATGACCTTGCCGCAGAGGATGGCGGTGGGATCGACGAAGGCGGATTCATGGACGACGGGGACGTCGCCGTTGGGGTTGCGGCGGATCATGGCATTCCTTTGAAGACGGTCTGTAGGCCGCGCTTGGGGCGTGTTCACAAGATGATACCGCTTGGGCCGCTCCTTCAGCCTTGCTAAACTGTTGCGATTTGGAAAGAACGTATTGCTTTTTGCAATGGTTTTTATAGGCGCCCGCAAGATGAACAACCCCCTGCTGCTTCGTTTCTTCCCCTTCCTGGCCTGGTTTCCCATCAGCACCACCCTGTTGCGCGGCGACATGATCGCCGGCATCACCGGCGCCCTGGTGCTGGTGCCCAAGGCCATGGCCTACGCGCAGCTGTCGGGCCTGCCGGTGTATTTCGGCCTGTACGTGGCCTTCATCCCGGCCATCCTGGGGGCGCTCTGGGGTTCGTCGCGGCAACTGTCCACCGGGCCGGTGGCCATCGTCTCCCTGATGACCGCCGCCGCCATCACGCCCTTCGCAGTGCCGTTCTCGGAGGAATTCATCGGCCTGGCCCTGGTGCTGGCCTTCATGGTGGGTGTCATCCAGTTCGGTCTGGGGGTGGTGAAGCTGGGCACCATCGTCAACTTCGTCTCCCATCCCGTGATCCTGGGCTTCATGAATGCGGCGGCGTTCATCATCGCCCTGTCCCAGCTGGACATGCTGCTGGGCATCCCCAAGGGCCGCAGCGATTCTTTCCTCTATGACATCTGGGAGATGCTCGGCTACCTGCCCCAGACCCATCTGCCCACCCTGGCCATGTCGGTCTTCGCCCTGGCCCTCATGCTGGGCCTGAAAAAGATTCCCGCCCTGTCCAAACTCTCGGTGCTGATCGCGGTGGTGGTCACCATCATCGTCAGCGCCTTCGTGGATTTCGAGCACAAGACCAAGGGCACTCCCCAGCACATCGCCGACCCCACGGCCCAGGAACTGGTCACGGCCTATGGCGCCACCGACAAGCGCATCCTGGACATGGGCGCCCAGGTGACCGCCCTCGCGGCCCAGATGCGCCAGGCGCGCAAGGAAAACAATGCCCGCGCCGCCACCGACCTGGATTACCAGGTGGAACTGATGAAACTGGACATCGAAACCCTGAGCGCCGAGAACAAGGAGCGCATGCATGCCATCCGCAAGCTCCAGTTCGAGCGCGCCAAGGCGGATGAAAATGCCGCCGCCACGCTCTATCTGGCGGGACAGGTGCCGCCCGGAGTGGAAACCGACGGCCGCCATTGGCACATCAAGAAGATCGAGAAGGGCGAGGTCAAACTGGTGGGCGGCGGCGACGTGGTGGGCAACATCCCCTCCGGCCTGCCCGCCTTCCGTGTTCCGCCCCTGTCCCTGGACGCCATGCTGCAACTGCTCTCGGCGGCCTTCATCATCGCCCTGGTGGCCTTCATGGAATCCATTTCCATGGCCAAGGCCCTGGCGGCCCAGACCAAGCAGCGCCTGGACCCCAACCAGGAATTGATCGGCCAGGGCCTGGCCAACATCGGCGGCGCCTTTTTCCAGTCCTATCCCGCCTGCGGTTCCTTCACCGGCTCGGCCATCAACCTGCAAGCCGGGGCCAAGACGGGCTTCGCCATGGTGTTCAACGGCCTGTTCGTGGCGGTGACCCTGCTGTTCCTGACCGACTACCTGTACCACCTGCCCAAGGCCACCCTGGCGGTGATCATCCTGCTGGCGGTGACCAGCCTGATCACGCCCAAGGCCCTGAAGCACACCTGGCAGGCCAGCAGGATGGACGGCGTCGTCGCCCTGACCACCTTCGTCATCACCCTGGTGGCCGCGCCGCACCTGGACAAGGGCATCCTGATCGGCGCCGGGCTGGCCATCATCCTGTACCTGTACCGCACCATGAAGCCCCGGGTGGCGCAATTGGGCCGTTTCAAGGACGGCACCCTGCGGGACATCAAGGTGAACCCGGACCTGCCCACCAGCCCCCACATCATCGCCCTGCGCTTCGACGGCTCGCTGTACTTCGCCAATATCGCCTACTTCGAGGACTCGGTCCTGGAGATGGTGGCGGCCAAGCCCGACGCCAAGTACCTGCTGGTGGTGGGCGACGCCATCAACCAGCTGGACGCCTCCGGCGAGGAGGTGGTGCACCATTTGGTGGAGCGCCTGCGTGAAGGAGGCATCGAGGTGGTGTTCTCCGGCCTGAAGAAACAGATCCTGGACGTGATGCGTTCCACCGGCCTGTTCGACAAGATCGGCCAGGTCAACATCTTCGCCACCGAGGACCAGGCCATCGCCGCCATCTACGAACGCCTGGGCGAGGCGGCCAGGGACGACCTGTTCTGCATGGTGCCGGCCCGGGCCTGAGCCTTCCTCGGCGCCTGGCTCCCCGCGGGCGCCCCCCGCGCGGGCCGGCGGACATCCGTAGCGTCGCGGGTTGACGTTTCCGCCCGCCGGCCCCGGCCATGTCGAATGTGGCCATGTCACCTCCCAGGCCACCGCCGGCACGCTTTCCCGCTTCGGATCGGCGCCACGCCCGATGCCTTCGCTTATCATTCGAGACAGTTCGCCACGGGCAGGCTCCACCAGCATGGCATGACCATGAGCGTGATCCCGCCGGTGGCGCCGGTATCGCCACGGTGGCCATCCGGCCATTGCCGGGCATGCCCGGCCTGGCCAATCAATAGCGAAGGAATCCCCCATGCCCCACAAGATCCTGCTGCCCGTCGATGGCTCCGACAACTCCGCCCGCGCGGTCCGCTTCGTGGCCGAAAGCGCATCCCGGACCCGGGACATGGAGGTTCATCTGCTCAATGTCGAGCCGCGGGGGGATGACTGGATGGTCGGGCGCATGTTCAAGCAGGAGGAACTCGCCGCCATGGAGCGGGAGTGGGCGTCGGACGTCCTGGCCCCCATGGGTGAAATTCTCCAGGCGGCCGGCATCCCCTTCGTCACCCATATGCGGCGGGGCGAGGTGGCGCCCGCCATTGCCCACCTCGCCGAGGAATTGGGCTGCGACCAGATCGTCATGGGCACGCGCGGCCAGTCCGCCTTGGGCGACCTGCTCATGGGCTCGGTGGCCACCAAGGTGCTGCATCTGGCCAAGATACCCGTCACCCTCGTCAAGTAACAAGGAACAAAGGAAGGAACTTCGCGCCATGAACACCCGCTGGCTCCTGGCCACCGCCGGCCTGCTCGCGTCCCTGCCCGCCCAGGCGGCCGATGGCCCCCAGGTCCTGGGCATCCCCGTGGATTTCATCCTCTTCGCCGCCACCCTGCTGGGGGTGGCCCTGTTCCACCACCACACCCTGTACGTGGCCCTCACCGGCCTGGTGGTGATCTCCCTTTACAAGATCGGCTTCACCGGCTTCCACGAGGGCGCGGGAATCATGGGCTGGGTGGCCCACATGGGGCACGAGTGGGTGGTGCTGACCAATCTGCTGGGCCTGCTGCTGGGCTTCGCGCTGCTGGCCCGCCACTTCGAGGAGAGCGGCGTGCCCCACGCCCTCCCCCGCTTCCTGCCGGACGACTGGAAGGGGGCCTTCGTGCTGCTGGTCATGGTGTTCGTGATGTCCGCCTTCCTGGACAACATCGCCGCGGCCCTCATCGGCGGCACCGTGGCCGCCCACGTGTTCAGGCGGCGCGTGCACATCGGCTACCTGGCGGCCATCGTCGCCGCCTCCAATGCCGGAGGCTCCGGCTCCGTGGTGGGCGATACCACCACCTCCATGATGTGGATCGACGGCATCGCGCCCCTGGACGTGATCCACGCCTATGCCGCGGCCCTGCCCGCCCTGCTCGTCTTCGGCTACATCGCCGCCCGCCAGCAGCAGGCCTGGCAGCCCATCCAGAAGGACGCCTCGGCCGGCGCCCGGGTGGACTGGACCCGGCTGGGCATCGTCGTCTGGATCCTGGTGGCCGCCATCGTCACCAATGTGGTCGTCAACACCCGCTTCCCGGCCTACTCGGACAGCTTCCCCTTCCTCGGCGCGGCGGTGTGGGTGGCCATCTTCCTGGCCATCCCCCTGAGAAAGCCCGAGTGGAGCCTGCTGCCGGACGCCGCCAAGGGCAGCGTCTTCCTGCTCTCCCTGGTGGTGTGCGCCTCCATGATGCCTGTGGAAAAACTGCCGGACGCCTCCTGGCAGACGGCCTTCGGCCTGGGCTTCATCTCCGCCGTGTTCGACAACATCCCCCTGACCGCCCTGGCCCTGACCCAGGGGGGCTACGACTGGGGCGTGCTGGCCTATGCCGTGGGCTTCGGCGGCTCCATGATCTGGTTCGGCTCGTCGGCCGGGGTGGCCCTGTCCAACCTGTTCCCCGAGGCCAAGTCCGTGGGCGCCTGGCTCAAGGCCGGCTGGCACGTGGCCGTGGCCTACGTGATCGGTTTCTTCGTCATGCTGGCGGTGGTGGGCTGGCACCCCCTCGTTCCCCAACAGGATGTCCCCGCCGCCGCCCCGGCGGCGGCGTTGCCCCGGCACTGAGCCTCTTTCCCGGAGGACGCCGGGGCGGGGCCCGAACACCCGCGGGAAGGTGGCCCCTGAGCGTGCCGTGGTATAGATTCCATCGATCCCCATCGTGTCCGCGCCGCCATGTTTCCCAGCCACCCCACCACGCTGAGCGACTTCCATACCCGCAACCTGCTGCTGGATGCCGGCAGCCCGGCGGAGTTCCGTCTGAAGCTGCTGAACTACTTCGAGAAGACCTACGAGCTGTTCGAGCGGCTGTTCGACACCTTCGCCAGCGACGACACCTTCCACGTGCAGCCGGAGCCCCTGCGCCATCCCCACATCTTCTACTTCGGCCACACCACCACCTTCTACATCAACAAGCTGAACGTGGCGAAGCTCATCGACTTCCGCATCAACCCGGCCTTCGAGTCCATGTTCGCCATCGGCGTGGACGAGATGAGCTGGGACGACCTGAATTCGAGCCATTACGACTGGCCCGGTGTGGACGAGGTGCGGGCCTACAGGAAGAAGGCGAAAGAGGTGGTGAAGGAGGTGATCCGCACCGCCCCCCTCACCCTGCCCATCGGCTGGGACGATCCCCTGTGGGCGGTGCTCATGGGTATCGAGCATGAGCGCATCCACCTGGAAACCTCCTCCGTCCTCATCCGCCAGACGGACCTGAGACACCTGAAGCACGATCCCTTCTGGACCGTGTGTCCCAACAGCGGCCAGGCCCCCGTCAACCACCTGCTGCCCGTGCCCGGCGACCAGGTGATCCTGGGCAAGGCCCGGGACCACAACCAGTACGGCTGGGACAACGAGTATGGCCACCACATGGCGGACGTGGCGCCCTTCAAGGCCAGCCGCTATCTGGTGAGCAACGGCGAGTTCCTGGAGTTCATGGAAGCCGGCGGCTACCGGGAGCCCCAGTGGTGGAGCAAGGAGGGACAAGCCTGGCTGGCCTACAGGAAGCCCGAGCATCCGGTGTTCTGGGTGAAGCACGGGGACCGTTCCGGGAACGGCGTGGAATGGCGCTACCGCACGCTGCTCAAGGAAATCCCCATGCCCTGGGACTGGCCCGTGGACGTGAACTGGCTGGAGGCCAAGGCCTTCTGCAACTGGAAGGCCGCCGTCACCGGCAAGCCCATCCGCCTGCCCACGGAGGATGAGTGGGTCTGCCTGCTGAACCACAGCGGCATCCCGGACGAACCCTACTGGGGCGAGGCCGGCCAGGCGCCGGGCAACATCAACCTGGAACACTGGGCCTCCAGCTGCCCCGTGGACCAGTTCGAGTTCCGCGACGGCTTCTGCGACGTGGTGGGCAATGTCTGGCAATGGACCGAGACCCCCATCGACGCCTTCCCGGGCTTCCAGGTCCACCCCTGGTACGACGACTTCTCCACCCCCACCTTCGACAACAAGCACAACCTCATCAAGGGCGGCAGCTGGATCAGCACGGGCAACGAGGCCAACCGCCACTCCCGCTACGCCTTCCGCCGCCACTTCTTCCAGCACGCCGGTTTCCGCTACGTGGAGGCGGGGCCCAACCCCTACCACGCCCTGGTGGAACAATCCCACACCGGGGTCTACGAGACCGACGCCCTGCTGGCCCAGTACTGCGAATTCCACTACGGCGGCGAGTACCTGGGCGTGGCCAACTACCCCAAGGCCTGCGCCGGTCTGTGCCTGGAGGCCATGGCGGACAAGCCCAGGGGCCGGGCCCTGGATATCGGCTGCGCCACGGGCCGCGGCAGCTTCGAGCTGGCCCGGGCCTTCGGGCATGTGGACGGGGTGGACTTCACCGCCCGCTTCATCCGCCTGGCCCTGTCCCTGAAGGAAGCGGGCCAGGTCAGCTACGAACTGCCCACGGAGGGCGAGCTGACCGAACGGCGCACCGTGCGCCTGAAGGACCTGGGCCTGGCCGAGATGGCCCACAAGGTGGACTTCTGGCAGGGGGACGCCTGCAACCTGAAACCCCTGTTCAGCGGCTACGACCTCATCTTCGCGGGCAACCTCATCGACCGCCTCTACAGTCCCCGCCGCTTCCTGGAGGGCGTGCACGAACGCCTCAATCCCGGCGGCCTGCTGGTGCTCACCTCCCCCTACACCTGGTTGGAGGAGTTCACCGCGAAAGAGGAATGGCTGGGGGGCCACACCCGCCACGGCCAGCCCGTCACCACCCTGCGGGGACTCCATGAAGTGCTGGACCCCCACTTCCGTTTGTTGGGCGAGCCCCGCCAGGTACCCTTCGTGATCCGTGAAACCGCGCGCAAATTCCAGCACACCATGGCGGAGATGACGGTCTGGGAGCGGCTGTGACCCCGCCGCCGGGCTTCGACTTCGACACCCCCCTCTCCCGCCTGGACAGCCACAGCGTCAAATACGGCCTGCGCCGGGTGAAATTCGGACGCAAGGACGTGCTGCCCCTGTGGGTGGCGGACATGGATTTCGCCGCCCCCCCCTGCGTGCAACGGGCCCTGGCGGAGCGGGCGGCCCACCCCATCTACGGTTACACCCTGGCGGACACCGGCGTGTTCGAGGCCATCATGGACTGGCAGTGGCGCCGCCACGGCTGGCGGGTGGAAAAGGAATGGATCATCCTGCTGCCCGGCGTGGTGCCCAGCCTGGCCCTGGGTGTGCAGGCACTCACCCGGCCCGGCGAAGCGGTGGTGGTGCAGCCCCCGGTCTACAACCCCATCTTCGAAAGCGCGGAGCGCAACGGCCGACAGGTGATCCGCAATCCCCTGCGCTGGGTGGATGGACGCCATGAAATGGATTTCGACCATCTCGAAACCGCCCTCGCCCGGGACACCTGCCCCTGCCGTCTCCTCCACCTGTGCAGCCCCCACAACCCGGGCGGCCGGGTGTGGCGGCAGGCGGAACTGGAACGCCTGGGGGACGTCTGCGCCCGCCACGACCTCCTCATCGTCAGCGACGAGATCCACGCCGACCTGGTCTTCCCCGGCGGCAGGCACCTGCCCGTGGCCAGCCTTTCGCCGGACCTGGCCGCCCGCACCCTCACCCTCAACTCCCCGGGCAAGACCTTCAACATCGCCGGCCTGCAAACCAGCTACGCCATCATCCCGGACCCGGGCCTGCGGGCCCGCTTCCACGACGCCGCGGGCCGGCTGCACCTGGAAGGACCCAACCTGTTCGGCCTCGCGGCCCTGAAGGCCGCCTATCGTGAAGGGGAGCCCTGGTTGGCGGCCCTGCTGGATTACCTGCGGGGCAACATCGCGCTGGCCCGGGACCACATCGCCCATCACCTGCCCGGGGTGAAATGCGGCGCCCCCGAAGCCACCTTCCTGCTGTGGCTGGATTGCAGGGAAACGGCCCTGGACGATGGGGCCCTGCGCCAGCGCTTGATCGACGCCGGCCTGGGCCTTTCCCCCGGCACACAGTTCGGCCCGGAGGGCAGCGGCTTCATGCGCATGAACGTGGCCCTGCCCCGGGTGGAATTGGCCGAGGGACTGCGCCGGCTGGCGCAAGCCCTGGCCTGATCGTTACTATCGGCCTGTCGAACCCACCGCATTGCATATGGAGCCCAAGTTGTCCGGCGCAAACATCGTCGAAATCCGCGACCTGCACTTCTCCTACGAGGGCCGCAAGATTCTCGACGGCATCAACCTCACCATTCCCCGGGGCAAGAAGGTGGCGGTGCTTGGGGCCAGCGGCTGCGGGAAATCCACCCTGCTCAAGTTGATCATGGGCCAGCTGCGGCCCGAGCGGGGCCAGGTGCTGGTGGACGGGGAGGACGTGCATGCCCTGGACAACGACGGCCTGTACCGGCTGCGCCGCAAGATGGGGGTGATGTTCCAGGTGAGCGGCCTGTTCAGCGATCTTTCCACCTTCGAGAACATCGCCTTTCCCATGCGGGAGCACACGGACCTGCCGGAGGAGATGATCCGGGACCTGGTGCTGATGAAGCTCCACTCGGTGGGCCTGCGGGGGGCCCAGCGGCTCATGCCCAAGGAGCTGTCCGGCGGCATGGAGCGGCGCGTGGCTCTGGCCCGGGCCATCGCCCTGGACCCCCTGCTGATCATGTACGACGAGCCCTTCGCCGGCCTGGACCCCATTTCCCTCAACGTCATCGCCAAACTGCTGCGCCGCCTGAACGACGACCTGGGCACCACCTCCATCGTGGTGACCTACGACGTGTCCGAATCCCTGAAGGTGGTGGACTACGTGTACTTCCTGTCGGACGGCAGGATCGTGGCGGAAGGGCCCACGGAGGAGATCGTCAGGTCCGACGACCCCTTCGTGCACCAGTTCCTGCACGCGGAGCCGGACGGGCCGGTGCACTTCCACTACCCCGCCCGGTCCCTGGAAGCGGATCTGGGCGTGGGGGTCCGGCCGGCCTGACCCTACCTTCCCCCGCCGGCCGCACCCGGCGGAAGGCCCGCCAGAGAGCCAGGTCGTAGCCGATCTTCAGCAGACCGCAGAGCAGGAGGGGCGCGGCCAGCCAGCCCGCGGCAAACATCGCGCCCCCCAGGGAGGGGCTCACCGCCGCCGCCAGGCTGCGCGGCACGGCGGTGAAGCTGGCCGCCGCCGCCCGCTCCAGCGGCGTCACCACGGCCATGACAAAGGCGGAGCGGGTGGGCACATCCATCTGGGAGAGGAAGGCCCGCAGCAGCAGCAGGCCCAGTGCCATTGGCAAGGTCGGCGCCAGGGCGGCCAGGATGAGGCAGACGTTGGCCGGGATGTGGGTGAACACCATGGTGTTGAGCAGGCCGATGCGTTTCGCCACCCAGGGTGCCGCCAGCTGGGAGAAGGCCGTGAGCAGCCCGGCCCAGAAGAAGAACTGGCCCGCGGCGGCCAGGGAGAGGTCGAAGCGCTGGAACAGCCACAGGGCCAGCAGGGAATTCACCACCAGGCCGCCGGCGAAGGCATCGATGGAGAACAGGGCCGCCAGCCGGATGACGATGCCGCGCGACTCTCCCAGGGACGCAGGCGGCGCGGGGCGTTCATGGGGCGGAGGCTCCGGCAGACGGCGGTAGAGCAGCCATACCAGGCCCCCCGCCAGGGCATAAACCAGGAACATGAAGCGCAAGGCATACAGCTTGCCCCAGCCCAGTCCTGTAAGCACATCGGGCAGGCCCGCGGCCAAGGAGCCCAGGGCGGCAAACAGCGCCCCCGCCAGGGTGTAGCGGGCGAATAGGCGGGTGCGGGCATCGCCCTCGGCCGCCTCCGCCAGGCGGGCATGCTCCAGGGGCAGGAACACGCTGACATCGCCGGAACTGGGATTCAAGGTGCCCACAAAGGCCACCAGCAGCAGGGGCCAGAACCCGGCCACTCCGGCGAACAGCAGGCCGGTGGCGGCCATGAGCAGGGCCGCGCCCAACAACAGGGGGCGGTGATGGAAACGATGCCCGTGGGCCCCCAGCAACAGGGTCAGGCTCGCGGACCCCAGCAGGGTGGCTGTACTGATCACGCCCACCTCGAAGGCATCCAGGCCCAGGGCCAGCAGGTAGGCCGGCAGCAGAATGCAAATGAAGCCATCCACAAAGGCCCGCAGGGCACGGGCGATGAGGAGGAGGCGGGCCTCCGGAGGCATGCCGTGGGTCGGCCTTCAGGCCGACGCGGCGGGTTGTCGACCTGAGGGCCGCCCCACGCCGAGCGGCCGTCCAAGCTTATTCAGGGGCGTGTCGGCGCACCAGGCGTAGAGGGCGTCATAGATCACCATGCCCTGTTTCAGCATCTCGTGGTCGTCCTCGAAGTTGAGGGACAGACCCCTGGAGATGGCCAGCAGCCCCGCCGCCTCCTTGGCCAGATGGGGCGCGCCGCAGTCGGCGCCCCGCACGATGAGGGCCAGCTTGTGCAGGGCCGGGTCAGTGAGATTGTGGCGCTCGATGAAGGCGTCGAAGCTGCATTGGTCGCCGTGGTGGCCAGATTCCACGCCGGGGATGTCATAGGGCGTGGCCCCGGTCTCCGCCGCAACCTTGAGCACATCGCCCCCCGGC
>CAZREY010000060.1:10323-10772 GCA_964599015.1 uncultured Thiobacillus sp. | reverse complement strand
CCGCTGGTGGCCGGCCAGCAGCTGGGCCAGCCAGGCGTCCGGCGACCGGTTCAGGCGGGGCGGGGGGGCGGTCTCCCAGGCGGCGGGGGGGGGAGCGGGTTCGGGGGCGGCGGCGGCCGGGGTTTCCAGGACCCAGGCGGGAGAGGCGGGGGCCGGCGGGATGCCGGGTTCGAATTCAGGCCCGGGCGGGGTGTCCGGCCCGGGCGTGGGTGCCGACGGTGGCTTCGAGGGCGCCGCCGGCGGGGCCTCGGCCTTCGCCGGGGTTTCGGCGGGGACGGCGGCAGGGGGGGTGATCGCGCGCCGTTCCAGGGCCGCCACCCGCTCCTGGAGGTCGCCGACCCGCTTCAGCAGGTGGCCCAGCAGGCCCCCCAGCACCGCCCCGGCCAGGGCGCCGGAGACGGAACCCGCCCACAGGCCCAGGACGGCGAAGATCAGCCACAGGGACGGGA
>CAZREY010000060.1:4865-10313 GCA_964599015.1 uncultured Thiobacillus sp. | reverse complement strand
GCCCCGGCGGATCAGCTGGCCTGCTGGATGCCGGCCACCACCCAGCCCTGCTTGCCCTGGCTGGGCTTGGTGAGGTGCCAGATCTCGCTGAACGCCGTGGCGGGGGCATCCTTCTCCTCCCGGATCAGGCCGGAGAAGCGCACGCTGACGATGTAGCGGTTGCCTTCCTCCAGGGCCTCCAGCACCAGGGCGTCCAGGTTGAGCACGTCGGTCTGCTGGTCCACGTCGCCCCGCTCAGCCAGTTGCAGCCTGATCTCGGCGAACATCTCCGGGCTGGTGAACTCGCGGATGTCGTCCAGGTTGCCGGTATCGTAGGCGGCCTGGAGACGCAGGAAGTTCAGCTTGGCCTGGCGGGTGAAGGCTTCCTCGTCGAAGCCGGCGGGCAGGTCGGACGCGGGCTGGTGGGCGGGCGCGGCCACGCTGCCGGGCAGGGGCGCGGCGGCGGCGGGCGGGTTGTAGGCCGGGGCGTTGCCGGCGGCGGCGTACTGCATGCCCCGTTGCATGCCAGGCTGCTGGCGGCTCCGGGTCATCCACTTGAACAGGAAGATGGCGGCCATCACCATCAGGGCGATGAGCAGGAAGTTGGCGAACTCCTCGCCCAGGCCCAGGTGGGAGGCCAGGGCAGCCAGGCCCAGGCCGGCGGCGAGGCCGGCGACGGGGCCCATCCAGGAACGCTTGCCCGCCTGGCCGGCGGCGGCGCCGGCGGGGTTCTGCTGGGCGGGCGCGTCGGCGTTGCGCTGGGGCGTGGCCTGGCGCTGGCTGATGTTGTCCCGCTGGAAACCGGAGGACTTGCCGCCGCCGAAGCGCTTGGCTTCCGCCTCGGGCATGGGCAGGGTGAAGGCGAGGAACACGGCGAACAGGCTGAGGACGAGGTGTTTCATGGGATGCGACTCCTTGTGAAGAACATGCATTCTACAGATGCCTTGAGTCTGACATGACGGGCTTTGGTTCCCGTCCGGGCGCGGTAGACTGGGTGCCGGTTTTTTGCACTTCGGCAGGCTGTGCCGGCCCCCCCACCCACTCCCCTAACCCTCCTCCCTCGAGGGAAAGGGGTGAAAACCTTGGAACACCCCATGCCCGACTCCCTTTCCGGCCTGTTGGCCGCCGCCCTTGAAGCCCGTGCCGGCCTGCTGGCCCAACTCCATGCCGAGGAGACCGATGCCTACCGCCTGTTCCACGGCGCCGTGGAAGGCCTGCCCGGCCTGACCGTGGACCGCTACGGCGACCTGCTGCTGGCACAGTCCTTCCAACGTTCCCTGGAAGCCGCCGAGCTGGCGGCGCTGGAAGGGTTCTATGCCCATGCCCTGCCCGGCCTGACCCTGATCTACAACGACCGTGCCCAGGCCAATTCCCGCATCCTCAACAGGCTGGACGCGGAAACCATGGCCCTGGCGCAACAGCCCCGCACCGCCCGGGAACTGGGCGTGAACTACCGCATCCAGGCCCGGCACGAGGGCCAGGACCCCTGGCTGTTCCTGGACAGGCGCGCCGGCCGCCGGCGGGTGATGCGGGAAGCGGCGGGCAAATCGGTGCTCAACCCCTTCGCCTACACCTGCGGCGTGGGCATCGCCGCCGCCAAGGCCGGGGCGCGCTTCGTGGTGAACGTGGAGTTCGACGAGACCGGCCTGAGGGTCGGCCGGGAGAACGCCCGCCTCAACGACCTGCCGGTGCGGCCCCGCTTCCTGCACAGCGATGTGTTCGCCGCCCTGCGCCAGTTTTCCGGCCTGGGCCAGGCCCGGCGGGTGCGCGGCAAGGTCATGCCCGCCTTTCCCAAGCTGGAGGCCCAGCTTTTCGACCTGGTGTTCCTGGACCCGCCCCGCTTGGCCAAGAGCCCCTACGGCGTGGTGGACCCGGTCAACGACTACGCTGCCGTGTTCAAGCTTTCCCTGCTCTCCACCGCCGAGGGGGGCACCCTGATCTGCTGCAACGACGTGGCCGAGGTGGCGCGGGAGGCCTGGCTGGACCAGTTGCAGCGCAGCGCCCGCAAGGCCGGGCGGGAGATCCGGGACATGGAATGGATCCCGCCCGAGGCGGATTTCCCCAGCCAGGAGGGGCAGCCGTCCCTGAAGATCGCCCTGCTGCGGGTCTGAGCGGCGGGGCCCCGGGTAAAATGCGCCCATGCTGCGCATCACCGAACTCAAACTGCCCCTCGATCACGCCGAAGGCGAACTCAGGACGGCCATACTGCGCCGCCTGGGGATTCCCGCCCAGGAACTGATCGGCTTCACCGTCTTCCGGCGCGGTTACGACGCGCGCAAGCGTTCCGACATCCACTTCATCTACACGGTGGACGTGGAGGTGACCCGGGAGGGGGCGGTGCTCAAGCGCCTGCGCCATGACAAGCACCTCTCGCCCAGCCCGGACACCTCCTACCACTTCGTCGCCCACGCCCCGACGGGCTTCACCAACCGGCCGGTGGTCATCGGCGCCGGCCCCTGCGGCCTGTTCGCCACCCTGCTCCTGGCCCAGATGGGCTTCCGGCCCATCCTGCTGGAACGGGGCAAGCCGGTGCGGGAGCGCACCAGGGACACCTGGGAGCTGTGGCGCCAGGGCCAGCTCAACCCGGAATCCAACGTGCAGTTCGGCGAGGGGGGCGCGGGTACCTTCTCCGACGGCAAGCTCCACAGCCAGATCAAGGACCCGGGCCACCGGGGCCGCAAGGTGCTCACCGAGTTTGTCGCCGCCGATGCGCCGCCGGAGATCCTGTACATCAGCAAGCCCCACATCGGCACCTTCCGCCTGGTGCGGGTGGTGCAGAACATGCGCGCCACCATCCAGGCCCTGGGGGGCGAGATCCGCTTCAACAGCCGGGTGGCGGATTTCGATATCGAGCGGGGCGCCGATGGCGTGGGACAAATGCGCGGCCTGGTGCTGGCGGACGGCGAGCGCATCGCCGCCGACCACGTGGTGCTGGCCGTGGGCCACAGCGCCCGGGACACCTTCCAGCAGCTCTTTGCCCGGGGCGTGCACATGGAGGCCAAGCCCTTTTCCATCGGCGTGCGCATCGAGCACCCCCAGGCCCTCATCGACCGGGCCCGCTTCGGCGACTTCGCCGGCCATCCCCAGCTGGGGGCGGCGGACTACAAGCTGGTGCACCACTGCGGCAACGGCCGATCGGCCTACAGCTTCTGCATGTGCCCCGGGGGCCAGGTGGTGGCCGCCGCCTCGGAGCCGGGGCGGGTGGTCACCAACGGCATGAGCCAGTATTCCCGCGCCGAGCGCAACGCCAACGCGGCCATCGTGGTGAACGTGAACCCGGAGGACTTCCCCGGCGATGCCAGGGCCAACCCCCTGGCCGGCGTGGAATTCCAGCGCCGGTGGGAAGAGGCGGCCTTCAGGGCGGGCGGCGGCACCTACGCGGCGCCGGCCCAGAAGGTGGGCGACTTCCTGGCCGGCCGGCCCTCCACCGAGCTGGGCGCGGTGCAGCCCTCCTACACGCCGGGCATCCACCTCACCGATCTGTCCGCCTGCCTGCCGGAGTTCGTGGTGGCCGCCATCCGCGAGGCCCTGCCCGCCTTCGACAAGCAGATCAAGGGCTTCGCCATGGACGATGCCCTGATGACCGGGGTGGAGACCCGCACCTCGTCGCCGGTGCGCATCACCCGGGGCGATGACTACCAGAGCCTCAACACCCGGGGCCTGTACCCGGCGGGGGAGGGGGCGGGCTATGCCGGCGGCATTCTCTCCGCCGGCGTGGACGGCATCAAGGCGGCGGAAGCGGTGGCCCTGAGCCTGGTGGGCGGGCGGGACGATGGCATGGGCGACAACTCCGCGCCGGCCTGACCTAAGTCAGTTCGGGCGCTGGCCTTCCAGTGCCGCCCGCAAGACAATCCCGTGAACCCTCAACCGCTCACGGACACACCATGACCCAGAAAATCGGCATCCTCACCTCCGGCGGCGACAGCCCCGGCCTCAACGCGGCCATCCGCGGCGTCGGCAAGGCCTGCCAGTCCCATTACGGCATGCAGGTCGTCGGCATCCGCGACGGCTTCCGCGGCTTCATGGAAAACCGCCTCATGGCCCTGGAAGGGGAGGTCCTGTCCGGCATCCTCACCCTGGGGGGCACCATCCTGGGCACCAGCCGGGAAAAGCCCCACAAGATGACCGTGGACGGCCGGGTCCAGGACATGACCGAGACCATCGTCGCCAACTACCGGGCCAACAAGCTGGACTGCGTGGTGTGCCTGGGGGGCGGCGGCACCCAGAAGAACGCCCTGCGCCTGCACCAGGCGGGCCTCAACGTGGTGACCCTGCCCAAGACCATCGACAACGACGTGGCCATGACGGACACCACCTTCGGCTTCGACACCGCCCTGGGCATCGCCACCGACGCCATAGACCGCCTGCACAGCACCGCCCACAGCCATCACCGCATCATCGTCGTGGAGATCATGGGCCACCGGGCCGGCTGGCTGGCCCTGGGGGCGGGCATTGCCGGCGGCGCCGACGTGATCCTGATTCCCGAAATTCCCTATGACGTGGCCCAGGTGGCCGAGGCCATCAAGGCCCGCAAGCAGAAGGGCAAGCCCTTCAGCATCGTCGCCGTGGCGGAAGGCGCCATCTCCCGCCAGGAGTTCGAGGCGCTCCAGGCCGGCGGCAGGAAGAAGGCCAAGCCGGCCAGGCCCATCAGCGACGAACCGGAACTGGTCTACGCCGAGCGCACCCTGCGCCTGGCCCACCAGTTGGAAAAGCTCACCGGCCTGGAAGCCCGGGTCACCATCCTGGGCCACCTGCAGCGGGGCGGCACCCCCTCCGCCGCCGACCGCCTGCTGGCCACCCGCCTGGGCACCGCCGCCGCCAATCTCATCGACCGGGGCCACTATGGCGTCATGGTGGCGGCAAGGGGGGAAGCCACCGAGCCCGTGCGCCTGGAAGAGGTGGCCGGCCAGGTGAAGACCGTGCCACCGGAGCATCCCTGGGTGGAAAGTGCCCGGGGGGTGGGGACGAGTTTCGGGGATTAGTGATATTTGGCTATGAACTTGAAGACTTTGGGTTATGTCCCTAAATTGACAAGTAAATTTTTCCATATGGGCTCTTGTCATGAGCTTGGGGAAGTTAAAAATGTCCAAGAAACGCGTGTGTTGGCGGGGGTGTGATGAGTACGCAGTCGAGCATTGAATGGACAGAACAGACGTGGAACCCGACGACGGGATGTACCAAGGTCTCTCCTGGCTGCAAGCACTGTTATGCAGAGACTATGGCAAGACGTCTTCATGCCATGGGCGCAGGCGGATATGAAAACGGTTTCAAGCTGACATTGCAGCCACAACGCTTGAATCAGCCTCTTGAACGGAAAAAACCCACCGTTTATTTCGTCAACTCCATGAGTGACCTGTTCCACGAGGATGTACCAGATGCATTCTTGGACAGTGTTTTTGATGTGATCCGCGGGACACCTCAACACACATATCAAATTCTGACCAAGCGGGCAGAGCGTCTTCCAACCTA
>CAZREY010000060.1:2173-4855 GCA_964599015.1 uncultured Thiobacillus sp. | reverse complement strand
GCATGTCCACCCAATATCTGGCTAGGAGTCAGCGTTGAGGACCGGGAATATGGGTTGCCACGTATAGACCATCTTCGTAAGGTCGATGCCACAGTTCGTTTCCTGTCTGTGGAGCCATTGCTGGAGGACTTGGGAGAGATGAATCTAAGAGGGATTCATTGGGTGATCGTGGGCGGAGAGTCTGGTCCTAAGGCTCGCCCGATGCGCCAGGAATGGGTCGAGAATGTGCAGGCGCAAGCAGAAGCAGCTGATGCTGCATTCTTCTTCAAGCAGTGGGGTGGATGGGGTGCTGACGGGGTGAAGCGCAACAAGAAAGCAAATGGTCGGTTGCTGCGTGGACAGACTTGGGATGCTTATCCAGAAGTGGTTGATTGTTTCAGGATGTGATTTGCTCCTTTTAGTGCTAGCCCGACGGCGCTCTTAGACGGATTCGACACTGCAAAGTAAAGCGCATACAGCGGCGCGCCTTTTGCCGGTAAATGCAAGGGCTCGCATACGGTAGGAAAGATTTTCTTTAGGCGTCCACGGACAAAAGCTTCCATCTCTGGCACGCCGACTTCCCTGATTTGATCAGGACCATTACCCCACATGTCGGGTTGTCGTGGCTCCTCATAGAGCACGCTGCGCCACTCGTGTGTTCCAAGGCAGAGATCAAGGCGCGCTGCTTTGCCGTTATCAACTGCATCCAGCCGCCGCGCTGCTTGGCGATAGAACCCACTCAAGGAAAACAGGTACCACACGTCAATTGCCTTTGTGTTGGCTACTTCTTCTAGAGTTTGCCACTCAACGGATAGACCATATGGGTCAAGAAACATCACAGCTCGTGTATTGCTCCAGTCTTCCTCTCGGCACAGTGCACGTATCCTGGCATTGGCCTCTGCATTGTAAAGACGACACGCGCGCGCTGATTGTCCCTGGCAAAGTCGCTCCAGTTCTCGAAATCTGCCCTTGTTGGCTTCGATGAACACTAACTCGTCGAAAGGCGGATCGATCTCAATTGCTATGCTCGCAGAGCCTGCGATGTTCTCCGATTCATCAGCTCCTGATATTTCGCATTCACCAGTGCCGGCGAAGGCATCAATGTAAATGCGCTTGAATCCTTTGTTCTTGAGAGCGGTGTTATAGAAAACAAGGTACTTACGCAGTACATCAAGCTTGAGTTGTGTCCACGGTCCACCAAACCGATGTTGAGTGTTCATTCAGTCCTCTTTGTCTGTCGCAACAACAAGAATTGGCTCAGGCTCAAACGGCTTCACATGAAAGACCGAGTGGGATTGATGTGCTGCGTTGATGGCAGTAAGAGAATTGCATTGTTTATCTCCCTGTTTTTTATGGAATCTACGCCTCAGGGGAATGGACTTGCAAGCCGTAATCACTGTCCCGCTGTTACGCAGGTCCCTGCCTCCCCAGCCAGGATGTGCGACGCATCCTCCAGCCGCCCGATACCCGCCAGTCTTCCACCCTCCCGCACGAAATCGCACGCCGCCTCCACCTTGGGGGCCATGGAGCCGGGGGCGAAGACCCGGGCGGCCAGGTCCTCCGGCGTGGCCCGGCGGATGGGTTCGGCCTGGGGCGTGCCCCAGGCGCGGTAGACGGCGTCCACGTCGGTGAGCAGCAGCAGGGCGTCGGCGTCCAGTTCCAGGGCCAGCAGGGCGGCGGCCCGGTCCTTGTCGATGACGGCTTCCACGCCGTGGATGGCGCCGTACTTGTCCAGCACCACCGGAATGCCGCCGCCGCCCACGCAGATGGGCAGGATGTCCGCCAGCACCAGGCCGCGGATGGCGGCCATCTCCAGGATGCGGCGGGGCTGGGGCGAGGCCACCACCCGCCGTCGGCCGCCGTCTTCCGCCTTGAAGCGCCAGCCATGCAGGGCCTCCAGTCGCCGGGCCTGGTCTTCCGTCAGCACAGGACCTATGGGTTTGTCCGGATGCTTGAAGGCGGGGTCGTCCGGGTCCACGGCCACCTGGGTCAGCAGGGTGGCCAGGGCGCGGCCGGGCAGCAGGTTGGCCAGTTCCTGCTCCAGCAGGTAGCCGATCATGCCTTCCGTGCCGGCGTCCAGCACGTCCAGGGAGTATTCGGGGGCGCCGCCGGTCCCCATGGCCAGCCAGCCCACCTGGGGGCCGCTGCCGTGGGTGACCACCACCTGGTGCCGCTCGGCCAGGTCGGCCACGGCCCGGGCGGCGGTGTGCAGATTGCGGTGCTGGCGGCCGAGGTCCGCGGCCTCCCCCCGGCGTTGCAGGGCGTTGCCCCCCAGGGCGATCACGATGCGCATTTCAGGTTCTCCAGGAACGTGTCCAGCCGGCCTGCCAGGCCGGGGCTCTCCGCTTCCGCGTAGTCATAGCGGGCCCGCACCACGGGTTTGTTGGCGGTGATGAGCCGGCCCAGGTCCATGGGGGTGGCGGACACCACCACGTCCACGGGCACGGCGTTGAGGGTGGCGGCCAGGTCGTCCAGCTGGGCCTGGGAATAGCCCAGGGCCGGCAGCACGTCGTTGAGGTGGGGATAGCGTTCATAGGCGGCGGCGATGAGGGGGGCGGCCCAGGGGCGGGGGTCGATGATTTCCGCGCCGGCCTGCTTGGCCGCCAGCCAGCCGGCGCCGTGGGCCATGCCGCCGTGGGTGACGGTGGGGCCGTCCTCCACCACCAGCACGCGCTTGCCGCCCACCGCCGCCGGGTCGTCCAG
>CAZREY010000060.1:0-2163 GCA_964599015.1 uncultured Thiobacillus sp. | reverse complement strand
GGCGGGGGAGGCGGCGCGCAGGATGTCGGCCCCGGGGTTCAGGCGGCCCGCGTTGGCCTCCACCCGCTCCACGTCGGCGGCGGGGGCGCTGTCGGTCTTGACGATGACCACCGTGTCCGCCATGCGCAGGGTGGCCTCCCCGGGGTGGTAGGCACTCTCGTGGCCGGGGCGCAGGGGATCTACAAGGCAGATGTGCCAGTCCGGGCGGATGAAGGGGAAGTCGTTGTTGCCGCCTTCCCAGAGGATGAGGTCGTTCTCCGCCTGGGCCAGGTCCAGGATGCGGCCGTAGTCCACGCCGGCATAGACCGTGTGGCCCAGGGCCAGGTGGGGCTCGTATTCCTCCCGTTCCTCCACGGTGCAGTGGGCGGAGGCCAGGTCCTCGGCGCGGGTGAAACGCTGCACGGCTTCCTCCTTCAGGTTGCCGTAGGGCATGGGGTGGCGGATGACGCCCACCCGCAGGCCCCTGTCCTTCAGCAGCCGGGCCAGGTAGCGGCCGGTCTGGGACTTGCCGCAGCCGGTGCGCACGGCGGTGACGGCGATGACGGGTACCCGGGCGACAAGCTGGGTGGAACGGGGCCCCAGCAGGGCGAAGTCCGCCCCCGCCGCCAGGACCCGGGAGGCCAGGTGCATGACGTGCTCATGGGACACGTCGCTGTAGGCGAACACTACCTGGTCCACGGCTTCGCGGCGGATCAGGCCCTCCATTTCCGCCTCGTCCACGATAGGGATGCCTTGGGGGTAGAGGGGGCCCGCCAGTTCCGGCGGATAGCGCCGGCCGGCGATGCCGCTGATCTGGGCGGCGGTGAAGGCCACCACTTCCACGGCGGCATCGTCCCGGTACACCACGTTGAAGTCGTGGAAGTCCCGCCCCGCCGCTCCCAGGATCACGATCCGCCGCCTGGCCGCCATGGTGTCTCCTTGTGCACTTTTATTCATTATCGGCCAATTGGGCACGCCCGCCGGAACAGCCGCCATCTCCAGGAATTGCTTGGATTGGCCCGGCCGCCGGTTTGCGGGATGTTTTCGGCGTGACGCCTGGCAATACGGTTTTCAACCTGGATTGTCCATCAGGCTGTAGGAGGCCCGCTTGCGGGCCGAACCCACGTTTCGCGCCGCAAGCGGCGCTCCTACCGGGACCGCGAGGATGCCTAATGGACAATCTGGGTTCAAAATTCCATGCGTAGGGTTCAAGTCCGGCTTGGGGCGCAACGCTAAGGTGACGCGTTAAGGCCACTTCTCTCTCTAAGCCTTAGCGGAATGGGGTTTTGGGGTGCTATTCTCACGGCCTAGCCCCCCTTGATTTCCCTGAAGTGACCATGGATTCCCCGCGCAATGACGTCGAGCGCCTGCTGGCCGACATGGCCGAAGGCCGCATCGAGCCGGAAGACTTCGCCAAGCAACTGCTGGACATGCAGGTGTTCATGCCCGTCCAGGACGAGAAGCACCAGATCGCCGGCTTCCAGCTCTCCACCAAGGCCACGCCCCTTGTCATCGAGGACGAGGACGGCAACCGCGTCCTGGTGACCTTCTCCACCCCGGAGCGGGCCAAGGTGCTGGCGGCCGACTTCCCCAACTATTCCGGCGGCCTGCTCACGGAGATGTCCTGGATCCTGCGCCGCATGGCCGCGGGCATGAGCCTCACCATCAACCCGGGCACGGAGCCGGGCTTCGACTTCGATCCGGACATGGTGGCCATGCTGGTTGGCCTGTTGCCGGAGGAAGCGGAATGACGGCGCGCAAGGACCCCCACACCTTCGCCCGCCCCGATGCCGTGGCCCCAGAGCCCAAGGTGGGGGAGCGCTGGTCCGAGGCCCACACCCGATATGACGAGGGCGTGCGCTATGTCTACCGCCATGGCGCCCACGAACTGACCCTGTTCTGGAACGGCCCCACAGTGGGCGAGACCCAGGGCCTGCGGGGCGCGGACGTGGAGGTGGGCCTGTTCACCCACGGCTCCGCCGCGTTTCTGCTCTACAAGATCAAGGACGTGTGCGAGTGGTCCGACGCCGCCTTCAACGCGCACCTGGTGCCGGAAGAGGAGCGGGAACTGCCCCAGGAGGCCACCGGCGACCGGGCCCGCCTGAAGATCACCCTGGTGAACGCCGAGGACGGGATCATCATGGCCCGCCGCCTGGTGTCCCTGGACAAGGTCATGACCCAGGC
>CAZREY010000059.1:0-10789 GCA_964599015.1 uncultured Thiobacillus sp. | reverse complement strand
GCCTCCCCCGCCATCGACGTGGCCTTCCCCGTGGCGGACGTGGCGGACCTGGCCGCCCGCCTGGGGGTGGACGCCATCCAGGACCCGGCCTACGCCGTGATCTGGACCACCACCCCCTGGACCCTGCCCGCCAACCGGGCCGTGGCCGTGCATCCGGACCTGGCCTACGACGTGATCCGCACCCCCAAGGGCCTGCTCATCCTGGCCCGGGACCTGGCGGAGGCGGCCATCGAACGCTACGGCTTTGAAACCGTGGAGACCGTGGCCCAGATCAGGGGGGGCGCCCTGGAAGGGCTGAAGCTCCTGCATCCCTTCTACGACTACCAGGTGCCCGTGATCCTGGCGGACTTCGTCAGCCTGGAGGCCGGCGTGGGCCTGGTGCACATCGCCCCGGGTCACGGCCATGACGACTACGTGGCCGGCCTGAAGTACGGCCTGGAAGTGGCCAACCCGGTGGGGGACGATGGCAGGTTCTACGCCGACACCCCCCTGGTGGGCGGCCAGAGCATCTGGGCCGGCAACAAGACCGTGCTGGAGGAACTGAAGGGCCGGGGCCACCTGCTGGCGGAGGAAAAGATCCAGCACAGCTATCCCCACTGCTGGCGCCACAAGACCCCCATCATCTTCCGCGCCACCCGCCAGTGGTTCATCGGCATGGATCGCACCCTCCCCTCCCCCGCAAGCGGGGCGGCAACGGCCCCCTCCCTCCCCTCCCCCGCAAGCGGGGGAGGGGCCGGGGGAGAGGGTCACACCCTGCGTGCCCTGGCCATGAAAGCAGTCGAGGAAACCGAGTTCTTCCCCGCCTGGGGCCGGGCCCGGCTGGAGGCCATGATGAAGAACCGCCCGGACTGGTGCGTGTCCCGCCAGCGCAACTGGGGCGTGCCCATCCCCTTCTTCATCCACAAGACCACGGGGGAGTTGCACCCCCGCACTACCGAACTGGTGGAGATCGTCGCCAAGCGTGTGGAGCAGGCCGGCATCGAGGCCTGGTTCAGCCTGGACGCCAGGGAGCTGCTGGGCGACGAAGTGGAGCAGTACGAGAAGGTGAAGGACACCCTGGACGTGTGGTTCGACTCCGGTGTCACCCACGCCTGCCTGCTGAAGGAACGTGAAGGCCTGAAGCACCCGGCCGACCTCTACCTGGAAGGCTCGGACCAGCATCGCGGCTGGTTCCAGTCCAGCCTGCTCACGGGCTGCGCCACCGACGGCCACGCGCCGTATGAAGCCCTGCTCACCCACGGCTTCGTGGTGGACGGCAAGGGCATGAAGATGTCCAAGTCCAAGGGCAACGTGGTGGCGCCCCAGAAGGTGGCGGACACCCTGGGGGTAGACATCCTGCGCCTGTGGGTGGCCAGCACCGACTACTCCGGCGAGCTCTCCATCTCCGACGAGATCCTGAAGCGGGTCACCGAGAGCTACCGCCGCATCCGCAACACCCTGCGCTTCCTGCTGGCCAACACCGCCGACTTCGACGCCCACCAGCACATGCTGCCGGTGGAAGAGTGGCTGGAGATCGACCGCTACGCCCTGGCCCTGACCCGGCAGATGCAGGACGCGGTGCTGAACGATTACCGGGTCTACAGCTTCCACACCGCCGTGCAGCGCCTGCACCACTTCTGCTCCGAGGACCTGGGGGCCTTCTACCTGGACATCCTCAAGGACCGGCTCTATACGACGGGCGCGAATTCGAAGCCCCGCCGCGCCGCCCAGAGCGCCCTGTGGCACATCCTCCAGACCCTCACCCGGCTCATGGCCCCCATCCTCAGTTTCACCGCCGAGGAGATCTGGGCCCTGGAGTGCAAGTCGGAGAGCGTCTTCCTGTCCTTGTGGCACGAGCCGCCTCGACAGGAGGGTGAAGAAGACCTGCTCGCCCGATGGGGTCGCCTGCGGGAGTTGCGGGTGCAGGCCCAGAAGCGCATCGAGGAGGTCCGTACCGAGGGCAAGGTGGGCTCGTCCCTCCAGGCCGGCGTGAAGTACCTGGCCGATGGCGCCGACTTCCAGCTGCTGGCCGGCCTGGGGGACGACCTGCGTTTCGTGCTCATCACCTCCGCCGCCACGGTGGAAAAGGCGGCGGGCGAGACCCGGGTGGAGGTGGAGGCCCTGGGCCATGAGAAATGCGAGCGCTGCTGGCACGTGCGCCCCGACGTGAACGCCGATGCCGATCACCCCGGCCTGTGCGGCCGCTGCGTGAGCAATCTCCACGGCGCCGGCGAAGCCCGGAGCAAGGCCTGACCCCATGCGCATGCTCTTCGGCAACCGTGCCCCCACCGGCCTGCGCTGGCTCTGGCTGGCCGGCCTGACCCTGTCGCTGGACCAGGTCACCAAGGTGATGGTCATGGACAGCCTGGTGGCCTACCAGGACGTGATCCCCCTCACCGGCTTCTTCAACCTGGTCCACGTGCACAACACCGGCGCGGCCTTCTCCCTGTTCGCCGACCAGCCCGGCTGGCAGCGGGGCTTCTTCGCCACGGTGGCCGTCATCGCCACGGGGGTGATCCTGTACCTGCTGAAGAAGACCCGGGGCCAGCCCCTGTTCTGCGGCGCCCTGGCCCTGGTCCTGGGGGGCGCGGTGGGCAACCTCATCGACCGGGTGATGTACGGCCACGTCATCGACTTCCTGGACTTCCACGTGGGCGCCTGGCACTGGCCCGCCTTCAACGTGGCGGACTCCGCCATCACCCTGGGGGCGGCCCTGCTCATCTGGGACAGCTTCAGGAAAGGCAAGGGACGATGAGCGGCCTGCGCCCCGGCGACCGGGTCACCCTCCACTACCGCCTGGAATGCGGCGGCGAGGAGGTGGTGAACACCTTCCCGGAAGAACCGGAGACCTTCATCCTGGGTTCCGGCGAGCTGGAAAGCCGCCTGGAAAGCCTGCTGCTGGGCCTCGCCGAAGGCCAGCACCTCACCTTCGAACTGGGCCCCGGCGAGGCCTTCGGCCAGCGGGACGAGCAGCTCGTCCACACCCTCCCCCGGGCCGACTTTCCCGCCGGCATGGAACTGGCCCCGGGCCATGGCGTCCAATTCGACCTACCCAACGGCCAGAGCATGATGGGCACCGTGCTGGAGATTGGCGAGGACGCCGTGAAAGTGGACTTCAACCACCCCCTGGCCGGCCTGCCCGTCACCCTGGAAGTCCGGATTCTCTCCATCGAAACCCCATGACCCAGACCATCCTTCTAGCCAACCCCCGGGGCTTCTGCGCCGGCGTGGACCGGGCCATCGCCATCGTCGAACAGGCCCTCAAACGCTTCGGCGCCCCCATCTACGTGCGCCACGAGGTGGTGCACAACAAGTTCGTGGTGGACGACCTGAAGGCCAAGGGCGCCATCTTCATCGAGGACTTGGCCGACGTCCCCGCCGGCGCCACCCTCATCTACAGCGCCCATGGCGTGCCCCTGTCGGTGCGGCGGGAAGCCGAGGAAAGGGGCCTCACCGTCTTCGACGCCACCTGCCCCCTGGTCACCAAGGTCCACGTGGAAGTGAAGAAGATGCGGGATGCGGGCCAGGAGATCGTCATGATCGGCCACAAGGGCCACCCCGAGGTGGAAGGCACCATGGGCCAGTCCGAGGCCGGCATGTACCTGGTGGAGGACGAGGCCGACGTGGCCCAGCTCCAGGTGAAGAACCCGGACCGGCTGGCCTACGTCACCCAGACCACCCTATCCGTGGACGACGCCGCCCGGGTGGTGACGGCGCTGCGGGCCCGCTTCCCCAACATCCAGGGCCCCAAGAAGGACGACATCTGCGACGCCACCCAGAACCGCCAGGACGCGGTGAAGAAGCTTTCCGCCGAATGCGACATGGTGCTGGTGGTGGGCTCGCCCAATTCCTCCAACTCCAACCGCCTGCGGGAGGTGGCGAGGAATATTGGTCTTGATGCCTATATGGTGGACAACGCCAGTCAGATCGATCCGGCGTGGCTCGCCGGCAAGCAGCGGATTGGCATTACCGCCGGGGCCTCGGCGCCGGAGGTGTTGGTGGAGGGGGTGGTTGCCCGGCTGAAGGAACTGGGCGCTGGCTCCGTCATGCCGCTGGAAGGCATCGAGGAGAAGGTTAATTTCCCATTGCCGAAGGCGTTGGTGGATTGACGCTTAGCCCCTCCCCCGCAAGCGGGGGAGGGGTTGGGGAGAGGGTCGGTGTTGGTTTTTCTACGGCCTTCACGTAAGGCCAGGGTGATTGGCCGGGGGTGCCCGGCAGCACGTTCCTTTCTTTGTGTGGGCAAAGAAAGGAACCAAAGAAAGCCCACCCCGCTTCCGTCGAAACCCCGAGAATTTCAAACTTGCCTGGGGCAGCGAAAGAACTCGCCCTGCGGGCTCAGACACCTTTCGCTGGCCTGCGGCAACCCCAGTCAAGCCCGAAATTCCCGGCGCCGGCAGAGGGGGTTAAAACCGGCGGATGTCGCTTCGCTTATCCGCCATAAGCCAGATTTACCATTTTGGTTGGGCTGAGCAACGTGAAACCCAACAGAGTAAAGTCAGGATGAGTGTGATTGTTGGGCTTCCTGCGTCAGCCCAACCTACCCTTGCTGCATCAAAGGAGCATGCCAATGGCAATGGACCCAGCGGTAAATTTTGAACTTGCAGATGTTTTGTCTCATATAGCAGAGCAGTTGCTAGTTGCACATGACCGTGCGCAACGCCGGGGCAGGCTTGTTATGGAGTTCGACGAATGTGAGGTCGAATTCACAGTAAAAGTTACCACTGGCGCACAAGGAGGCATCAAGGTGTGGGTACTTGAAGCTGGTGCAAATGCGGCCCTTGAACATCACAACAGGATACGCCTCAAATTCAAGCCGATTCCAGGTGAACCCATCGGGGCAGAGTAATCTTGTCTCAATTGTTCTCGTAGAGTGGATACGCGACACCTCATCGCTTGGATCCTCCCCCTCTGCCGTCGCCGAGAATTTCGGACTTGGCTGGGGTCGCCGGAGGCCAGCGAAAGGTGTCTGAGCGAAGCGAGTTCTTTCGCTGCCCCAGGCAAGTCCGGAATTCCCGGGGTTTCGACGGAAGCGGGGTGGGCTTTCTTTGGTTCCTTTCTTTGCCCAAACAAAGAAAGGAACGCGCTGCCGGGCGCCCCCGGCCAAACGCCCGTTGCACACTACCCGCAGCAACCAAACCCTAAAACCGACCCTCTCCCCAACCCCTCCCCCGCCTACGGGGGAGGGGCTAAGAATCACTCGCCCCAACGAGCCATCAGTTGGTGCTCAACCCCCAACTGATCCAACACCCTCGCCACCACAAAATCCACCACACCCGCCACATCAGCCGGCCGGTGATAGAAACCAGGATTGGCCGGCAGGATCACCGCCCCGGCCTCCGCCAGGGCCGTCATGTTCCGCAGATGGATCAGCGAGAACGGTGTCTCCCGGGGCACCAGGATCAACGGCCGACGCTCCTTCAGCATCACGTCCGCCGCCCGCTCCACCAGGTTGTCCGCCAGGCCATGGGCAATGGCCGCCAGGCTCCCCATGGTGCAGGGACACACCACCATGGCATCGGCCGGATTGGAGCCTGAGGCGGCAGGGGCGAACCATTCCTTCTCGCCGTAGGCGTTCAGCTCGCCGCCGGGATACTTGCCACGGAACAGCTCCGCCAGCGCGGCGTTGTCGCCGGGCAGGGCCAGGTCCAGCTCCTGCCTGGCGACGATGCGGGCGGCCTGGGAAACCAGCAGGTCCACCCGGCAGCCGGCGGCCAGCAGGCATTCCAGCAGGCGGATGCCGTAGGCCATGCCGGAGGCGCCGGTGAGGGCGAGGGTGATGCGCTTCATGGGGTATCCTGGTTTTTTGCGCCGTTGTCCGCAGCGTATTTGAGCAGATGCGCCGTGGCCAGGCCATTGCCCAGGCCGGTGACGAGGGCGGCGGTGAGGAACAGGGGCATGAGGGCCAGGAGGCTGCCGCCGGGCATGAGCCACAGGTCCACCACCATCAACTGGGTGCCGATGTGGGCGAAGGCCGCCAGCACCGACAGGCCCACGGGGCCGAACCAGCGCCGGGGCAGGTGCATGGCCCAGGCCAGGGTGAAGAGGCTCATGACGCCGCCGGAGAGGGAGAGCACGAAGGCGGGGGTGAGGAACTGGCCCAGGGCCAGGGCGCCGGCGACGATGCGCAGGCCCGCCACCCAGGCGGCCATCCTCCAGCCATAGCGGTACAGCACCAGCAGGGTGACGATGTTGGCCAGCCCCGGCTTGACCCCGGGGATGGGCAGGGGGATGGCCGCCTCCGCCAGGGTGAGGCCGATGGCGGCGGCCGCCAGGGTGGCCACCCGCCGGTCGTCGGGGGTGGCGGTGAGAACCGAAGTTTTTTCAGTAGTTGAGGGAGTCATAGCCGGCGGCGGCGTTTTCCACGGTCACCCGGTTTGGCAGGCAGACGGCGGCGCCGCCGGGGGGGATCCAGCCCTGCTTCACGCAAAGCTGGCGGGGGCTGGGGTCGGCGGCCACCCGCACCTTGCCGCCCCGGATCTCCACCCGGCTCTCCCCCAGGGGGCCGGGCACGGGAATGTCGCGGTTGAGGCGCAGGCTGGCTTCGGCGAAGACCCGGCCGTCCAGGCGGATGACCACCCGGCCGTCCAGGCTGCCGGCCTGGCGCAGCCACAGGCCCGCCACCAGGGCCAGGCCGGCGGCCAGAATGAGCCAGTCACCGGGTTTTAATATCTTCAGCCAGGCTGCGCCTGGCCCCTCTCCCCGACCCTCCTCTGGGGGAGGGGGGAACGCTAGCCTTTGCTTCATCTACCCCAGCTGCCGGTGGCGCACCAGGACCTGCTGGCTCTGGCGGAAATGGGCCGCCAGGGTCTCGGCGAAATACACGGAGCGGTGCTGGCCGCCAGTGCAGCCCAGGCCCACGGTGAAGTAGTTGCGGTTGTCGCGGATGTAGGCCGGCAGCCACTTGGCGATGTAGGCGCGGATGTCCGCCAGCATCTCCGCCACGTGGGAATCCGCCTCCAGGAAGGCGATGACCGGGGCGTCCCGGCCGGTGAGGGGGCGCAGGGCCGGGTCGTAATGGGGGTTGGGCAGGCAGCGCACGTCGAACACCAGGTCCGCGTCCATGGGAATGCCGTGCTTGAAGCCGAAGGACTCGAATACCAGAGTGAAGGCGGCGCTCTCCAGGCCGAGGAGGTCCTTGATCTGGGCCCGCAGGGCATTGGCGGACAGGTCGCTGGTGTCGATGAGGTGGGCGCTGGCAGCCAGGGCGGCCAGCATCTCCCGCTCCTCCCGGATGCATTCCTCCAGGGAGCGCTCGCCGGAGGACAGGGGGTGGCGGCGGCGGGTCTCGGAGAAGCGCTTGACCAGGATTTCCTCCCGGGCGGTGAGGAACAGGGTGCGCACGTCCATGTGGGCCCGCAGGGCCTCCAGCTCCTGGCCCAGGTCCACCAGGTTGGCGCCGCTGCGGGCGTCGATGCTGACGGCGGTATCGCGCACGCCATACAGGCGCATGTGCTCCATGGTCTCCGCCAGCAGGGGGGCGGGCAGGTTGTCGATGCAGTAGAAGCCCGCGTCCTCCATGGCCTTGAGGGCCACACTCTTGCCCGACCCGGACAGGCCGCTGATGAGCACCAGTCTCATGGCGCGCCCTCCTCCGGGGCGGGGGGAGCGGATTCGGCGATGGCGGCCCGCTGGCGTTCGATGAACTCCTCGGAGGAGTTGAGGCCCCGCAGCTTGAGGATGTGGTTGCTCACCGCCACCTCCACCAGCACCGCCAGGTTGCGGCCCACGGCCACGGGGATGCGCACTTCCGGCACGGCCACCCCCAGGATTTGGCGGTCGCTGGCGCGCATGTCCAGCCGGTCCACCTCGTGCCATTGCTCCGCCAGGGTGAGGTGGATGATGAGCTTGATGTTCTTGCGGTGCTTCACCGCGCTCTCGCCGAACAGACGGCGGATATTGAGCACCCCCAGGCCCCGCACCTCCATGAAGTCCTGCAGCAGGGTGGGACAGCGGCCTTCCAGGGTGTCGGGGGAGACGGCGAACACCTCCAGCACGTCGTCCGCCACCAGGCGGTGGCCCCGGGTGATGAGTTCCAGGGCCAGTTCGCTCTTGCCGATGGAGGGGTCGCCGGTGAGCAGCACCCCCACGCCGGAGACTTCCAGGAACACGCCGTGCAGCACGGTGGAGGGGGCCAGGGCCTGGGCCATCATGTGGGACATGACCCGCATGAGGGCCGGGCTCTGCTCCGGGGAGGTGAAAAGGGGGGTGCCGGTGCGGTCCGCGGCCTCGAGGAGGGGCTCGGGCACGGTTTCGCCATTGGCCACCACCACGGCGGCGATCTCCGTGGAGAACAGGTTCTCCACCGCCACTCGCAGGGCCTCGGGCGCCAGGCGGCGCAGGTAGTCCATCTCCGCGCAGCCCAGGACCTGGACCCGGTTGGGGTGGACGAAATTCAGGTGGCCGATGAGGGCCAGGGTGGGTTTCTGCACCGTGTCCGAGGTGAGCTGGCGCTGGCCGCCGTTCCTGCCCGCCACCCAGTTGAGGCGGAAGCGCTCGCCGGCCCGCTGGAACAGCTCCGCGACGGAGATGTGGTGGGGCGTGACGTGCTGGGCGGGTTCGGTGGACACGGCGGGAGGATGGCTAGATCACGGCGTCCACTCGCTGAGCAGGCGGTGGAGCGCGGCGGCGTCGGGAGCGGCGCGCAGACGGGCGCGGAAGGCCTCGTCGGAGAACATGGCCGCCAGTTCGCCCAGTATCTGCAGGTGCACATCGGTGGCGGCGGCGGGGGCCAGCAGGATGAACACCAGGTCCACGGGCTGGTTGTCCGGGGCGTCGAAGTCGATGGGGGTCTTGAGGCGGGCGAAGGCACAGGCCGTTTCGCCCAGTTGCTTGATGCGGCCGTGGGGAATGGCGATGCCGTAACCCAGGGCGGTGGAACCGAGTTTTTCCCGGGAGAAGAGGCTTTCGAACACTTCCTGGGCATCCACGCCATGGTTGGCCTGGATCAGTTGGGCGGCCTGCTCGAACAGGCGCTTCTTGCTGCCGACGTCCAGATCCGCCAGGACGCTGTCGGGTTTCAACAGGGGGGAGATGAGGTTCATGTTTCGATCCGCTGAACACTGCCCACGCCACTTGTGGCGGCGACGGGCAGGGGTGGCCGAGTTGCCGGAGGCTTACTCCATGGAGGCGTTTTGCCGTTTGACGCCGCCGGATTCGCGGTGCACGTCGCCGGATTTTTCCTTGTGCTTCAGCACCTGACGGTCCAGCTTGTCGGCCAGGGCGTCGATGGCGGCGTACATGTCCTCGTCGATGGACTCCACGTAGATGTCCTTGCCGCGCACGTGCAGGTTCACCTCCGCCTTGTGCTTGAGCTTTTCCACGGCCAGGATCACGGACACGTCGATGACCTGGTCGAAGTGGCGGGTGATGCGGCCCATTTTTTCTTCCACGTAACCACGGATGGCGGGGGTCACGTCCAGGTGGTGGCCGGTGATGGTGAGGTTCATAGGAACTCCTTGTGTTTCATGCGCTTAATAGGACTTGCGCTGGTTGGCGGGGGGGATGTTCATCATTTCGCGGTATTTCGCGACCGTGCGGCGGGCCACCACGAAGCCCTGCTTGCCCAGGTGCTCGGCAATGGCATTGTCCGACAGGGGCTTGGCGGGGTTCTCCGCCTCGATGAATTGCTTGATGAGGGCCTTCATGGCGGTGCTGGAGGTGGCGCCGCCTTCCTCGGTGGCCAGGGAGCTGCCGAAGAAGTACTTGAATTCGAACAGGCCCCGGGGGGTCATCATGTATTTCTGGGTGGTGACCCGGGAGATGGTGGATTCGTGCAGGTCCACGGTCTCGGCGATCTCCTTCAGGGTCAGGGGCCGCATGGCCACCTCGCCGTGCTCGAAGAACATGCGCTGGCGGTCGACGATGGCCTGGGACACCTTGAGGATGGTCTCGAAGCGCTGCTGCACGTTCTTGATGAGCCATCGGGCCTCCTGCAGCTGGGCGGACAGGCCGCCGCCCCCGTCCCGGTTGGCCCGCAGGATGCCGGCGTACATCTCGTTGATGCGCAGCTTGGGCACCGCGTCCGGGTTGAGGCTGGCGATCCACAGGCCCTTCACCTTCTTCACGAACACGTCCGGCACCACATAGCGGGCGTCCAGGGGGCTGAAGGCAGCGCCGGGCCGGGGGTTCAGGGAGGTGATGAGCTGGCGCAGCTGGATGAACTGGGGGTCCGTGAGGCCCATCAGCTTCTTGATCTTGCCGTATTCCCGGTCCGCCAGCAGGGCCAGGTGGTCCTTCACCAGGGTCTTGGCCAGGGCCAGGTTGGGGGTGTCCGGGGGCAGGGCGTTGAGCTGGAGCCACAGGCACTCGCCCAGGTCCCGGGCTCCCACGCCCGCCGGTTCAAAGCTTTGCAGCAGCTTCAGGGCCGCGGTGAGCTCCAGGGGATCGAGCTCCAGTTCCTCGCCGGCCGGCAGTTCGGCCAGCAGCTCGATGAGCTCCTCCAGGCTGCTGGTGAGATAGCCGTCGTCGTCCACCGCCTCGATGAGCAGGCGGACCAGTTGCCGGTCCCGCTCCCCCACGGGGGTCATGCTGAGCTGGTCGTGCAGGTGCTGGTGCAGGCTGTCGTGATGGGCGTCGGCCTGCTGGAAATCGTGGTCCTCGTCGTCGTCGTGGCTGCCGCCATGGGACGGGGCGACCGCCCGGTCGCCCCAGGCCATCTCGTCGTAGACCTCGTCCCGTTCCGCGCGGGGAGCCTCCTCACCGCCGGACTCGCCCCCCCCGGCGGGCGTGCTCTCGTTCTCGAAGCAATCGGCGCCGTCCATGCGCTCCAGCATGGGATTCTCCTGGAGCATCTGGGATATCTCCTGGCTCA
>CAZREY010000058.1:3737-10918 GCA_964599015.1 uncultured Thiobacillus sp. | reverse complement strand
GGCCCCGGCGTAGATGCCCCGCTTGCTGGGCTCCAGTTCGTCGATGATCTCCATGGCCCGGATCTTGGGGGCGCCGGACACGGTGCCCGCGGGGAAGGTGGCCCGCAGCACGTCCATGGCGGTGAGGCCCGGCTTGAGCCGGCCCTCCACGTTGGAGACGATGTGCATGACGTGGGAATAGCGCTCGATGGTCATGTTCTCCGTGACCCGCACCGTGCCCACCTGGGCCACCCGGCCGGTGTCGTTGCGGCCCAGGTCCATGAGCTGGACGTGCTCGGCCCGTTCCTTGGGGTCCGCCAGCAGTTCCGCCTCCAGGCGCTGGTCCTCTTCCGGCGTGGCGCCCCGGGGGCGGGTGCCGGCGATGGGACGCACTGTCACCAGTTTCTCCTCGCCGTGGCCCTCCAGGCGCACCAGGATTTCCGGCGAGGAGCCCACCACGTGGAAGCCACCCATGTCGTAGTAGAACATGTAGGGGGAGGGATTCAGGCGGCGCAGGGCCCGGTACAGGGACAGGGGGTGGGCGTGGAATGGGCGGCTCATGCGCTGGGCCAGCACCACCTGCATGATGTCGCCCTCGGTGATGTAGTGCTTGGCCTTCTCCACGGCGGCCTTGAAGGCCGCTTCGCCGAACTCCGATGCGGCCTCGTGGGCCTCGCCGGTTTCCACCGGCGGTGGCTTCACCGGGCTCTCCAGTTCCTGGGCCAGCTCGTTCAGGCGCATGTGGGCCCTCAGGTAGGCTTCGTCCTCCAGGGGATCGGCGTAGACGATGAGGGTGATGGTGCCCGTGAGGTTGTCCACCACCGCCAGCTCGTCCGTGAGCATGAGCAGGATGTCCGGGGTGTTCACGTCGTCCGGCTTGAAGGTGCGGCTCAGCTTCTTCTCGATGTAGCGCACCGTGTCGTAGCCGAAGTAACCGCACATGCCGCCGGGGAAGCGGGGCATGCCGGGCACGGGGGCGGCCTTGAAGCGGGCCATGAAGGCCTCGATGAAGGCCAGGGGATCCTCGCAGTCGCATTGCTCCACGGGCAGGCCCTTGGTCTCCACGCTGGCGAAATGGCCGTACACCCGCAGCACGGTCCTGGCCGGCAGGCCGATGAACGAGTAGCGGCCGAAGCGCTCACCCCCCTCCACGGATTCCAGCAGGTAGGAGTAGGGCTGGTTGGCCAGCTTCAGGTAAAGGGACAGGGGCGTGTCCAGGTCCGCCGGCAGCTGGCGGATCACCGGGATGCGGTTGTAGCCCTGGCGGGCCAGGCTGTTGAACTTGTCTTCGTTGAACATGGGTCAGGACCTTGAGAACAGGAAACGGGAAATGGGAAACGGGAAAGGTGCATGGCGGCACCATCGTTTCCCGGCGTTTCCCCCCAAGGTGCTGGGCTTAACAGGAAAAAGGGCAATGGATAGGGCAGAGGTGTTCTGGCGTTTCCCGTTTCCCATTTCCCGTTTCTCCTGGCTTATTTCCTGACGATCAGCTTCGCCGCCTCGGCCAGGCTGTCCACCACGGCGTCCAGGTCCAGTTCGGACACGGGCCGGCCCCGGTTGTAGCCGTAGGGCACGCAGAACACGTGGCTGCCGGCGGCCCGGGCGGCCTGGGCGTCATTGAGGGAGTCGCCGATCAATAACAGTTCATTCGGTTCGCAGTCGAACACCTTGCAGGCATGCAGGAGGGGCAGGGGTGAGGGCTTCTTCTCCGGCAGGGTGTCGCCGGAGAGGATGAGCTCGAAGTGGTCGAACAGACCGGTGTCGCGCAACAGGGGATGGGTGAAGCGTTCCGCCTTGTTGGTGATGCAGGCCAGATGCACGCCGGTGGCCTTGAGGGCCCGCAGTCCTTCCACCACGCCGGGGAAGGGGCGGCTCTTGCGGGAGACCCACTCGGCGTAGTGCTTCTCGTAGATGGGCAGGGCCTTGGCGAAGAGTTCGGGGGCCGGGTCGGCGAACATGTCCCGGGTCAGCACCCGCTTCACCAGGCGGGACACGCCGTTGCCGATGTAGGTCTTGATTTCCGCCAGTTCGATGGGCGGCAGGCCCAGGTCCGCGGCCATGGCCACGGCGGCGTCCGCCAGGTCCGGCGCGGTATCCAGCAGGGTGCCGTCCAGGTCGATGACGACGGCTTTGAGGGGCAGGGGAAAAGTCATAGGAAGTGGGGAGTGGGTAGTGGGGAGTGGGTTTGGTTTTGGGGTTCCGACTCCCCACTGCCCATCCCCCACTCCCTGGGTTTCATGCCTTGGCCAGTTCCGCGCGCATGGCGCCCACGACCGAGTCGTAGCGGTTGGGGTCCGTGTCCTTGCCTGCCCCGAAGATGGCGGAGCCGGCCACGAAGGTGTCCACGCCGGACTTGGCCACTTCCGCGATGTTGGCGGGGCCCACGCCGCCGTCGATCTCCAGGCGGCAGGTGTGGCCGCCGGCCTTGATCATCTGGCTCACCTTGCGGGCCTTGTCCAGGACGTAGGGGATGAACTTCTGGCCGCCGAAGCCGGGGTTCACGGACATGAGCAGCACCATGTCCAGCTTGGGCAGGGTGTACTCCAGCACGTCCAGGGGGGTGGCGGGGTTGAACACCAGGCCGGCCTTGCAGCCGCTTTCCTTGATGAGGCCGATGGTGCGGTCGATGTGCTCGGAGGCCTCGGGGTGGAAGGTGATATAGGTGGCGCCCGCCTTGGCGAAGTCGGGGATGATGCGGTCCACGGGCTTGACCATCAGGTGCACGTCGATGGGGGCGGTGACGCCGTGCTTGCGCAGGGCCTCGCACACCAGGGGGCCGATGGTCAGGTTGGGCACGTAGTGGTTGTCCATCACGTCGAAGTGGACGATGTCGGCGCCGGACTTGAGCACGTTGTCCACTTCCTCGCCCAGCTTGGCGAAGTTGGCGGAGAGGATGGAGGGGGCGATTTGATAGTCGGCCATGGCGGTTCTCTGAGATGGACAAAACGCCAATATTAACCGGCCTGGGCGGCGGAATACAGGCCGGAACCCCATGCCGGCATGGCTGGACAGCAGGGCATGAATCGTGTGCAATCCCGCCACTGAGCCCCTCAGCGGCTTTTCATTCCCACTGATTACTGATCATCCCCAGCGAGTTCCATGGCAGAGAGCAGGAAGTACCACATCACCGTCACCGCCCAGGCTCACTTCGTGCCTGACCAGTCGGATGAAACAGCGGGGCGGTATGTGTTTTCGTACACCATCCATATCGCCAACACCGGCCAGGTGGCCGCCCAGCTCATTTCCCGCCACTGGCTCATCAGCGATGCCCATGAAAAGGTTCAGGAGGTACGGGGCCTGGGGGTGGTGGGCGAGCAGCCCTTCCTGCGGCCGGGGGAAACCTTCGAATACACCAGCGGCACCTCCATCGCCACGCCGGTGGGAGCCATGCGCGGCACCTACCAAATGGTGGCCGAGGACGGCAGCCAGTTCGACGCGGAGATCCCGGAATTCATCCTGTCCATGCCCCGCGTGCTGCACTGAGCAACCCATGTCCTGGCGTTACCCCGTAGTCCTTGTTGCCATGCTGGTGGGCTGCGCCCCGGTGGGGGTGCGTCCTCCCGTCCAGCCCGAACCCGCCCCGGAGCCTTTGCCAACCCGCCCCGAGCCCGTGTTCGAGAAGCCGGTCACGCCTCCGCCCGCCACCGCGCCGACGCCTCCCGCCCCGCCTGCGGCCTCAGCCGTCGAATCAGCACCGGAGCCGGCCAAGCCAACGGTGACATCCATGAACTGGCTCAAGCCGGCCGCCTGGGAGCAGTTGCCCGGCTGGCTGAACGACGATCCCGCCCAGGCCTGGCCCGCCCTGTTGCAGTCCTGCATGGGCCTTCGTGCCAATGGAGCCTGGAGCGGCGTGTGCCAGGCGGTGAATGCCATGCCGGCCCCACCGGATGCCAACGCCGCGCGGGTGTTTTTTCAGGCCTCATTTCAGCCGTGGCAGGTGGTACAGCCCGATGGGGGCCATGAGGGGCTGGTGACGGGCTACTACGAACCCCTGCTGCGGGGCAGCCGTTATTTCAACTACAAGTACCGCTATCCCCTCTACGCGGCGCCGGATGACCTCTTGGTGGTGGACCTGTCCGCCCTGTATCCCGAGCTGAAGAGCCTGCGCCTGCGGGGACGTCTCCAGGGCAACAAGGTGGTGCCCTACTGGAGCCGGGAGGAGATCGAGGGCGGCGCCGCTCCCGTGCGGGGCAAGGAACTGGCCTGGGTGGATGATCCGGTGGAACTCTTCTTCCTGCAGGTCCAGGGCTCGGGCCGCATCCAGTTGGAAAATGGCCAGATGATGCGGGTGGGCTATGGGGACCAGAACGGCCATCCCTACCGTTCCATCGGCAAGTGGCTGGTGGACAACGGTGAACTGACCCTGGACAAGGCCTCCATGCAGGGCATCAAGGACTGGGCACGACGCAATCCGGAGCGCCTCCCGGCCCTGCTGAACGCCAATCCCAGCTATGTCTTCTTCCGGGAATTGAACAACCACGGCGCCGGGCCTCTGGGCGCCCTGGGGGTGCCCATCACGCCCGAGCGCAGCATTGCCGTGGACCCGCGCTACATCCCGCTGGGGGCGCCGGTCTGGCTGGCCACCACCCGTCCCAATTCCAGCGAGATCATGAATCGCCTGGTCCTGGCCCAGGACACGGGCGGGGCCATTCGCGGCAATGTGCGTGCCGATTTCTTCTGGGGGTTTGGCGATGAGGCCGGCAAGCTGGCTGGCGCCATGAAGCAGAAAGGGCGCATGTGGGTCTTGCTGCCCAAGGATTACCCCATGACAGGCCAAAATGGCGCAAACGGCAAAATCGGCCTAAAGTGATAACTCTGTTAGCCAGCATTCGAGGCAGATCATGATCGACGGCGTATCCTCCACCGAGCAAAGCCAGGCCACCAGCCAGATCCAGGCCAATCTCATCGCGGTGCGCAACGAGGCGCAAAGCCAGCAACAGGTTGCCGACGCCCTGGCCCAGCAAGCCCAGCAGGCCCAGGAGCAGGTCCAGTCCAGCCCCAATCCCGAAGGCGTGGGCGAGAACGTGGATACCTACGCCTGAGCAGGTACAGGCAAGGCTTCACTCCAGCCTGAATTCCACCCGCATGTAGGCTTCATAGCGCACCGGCCTGCCCTCTTTCATGGCGGGCTGGAAGCGCGCGTTGCGGAAGGCTTCCAGGGCCGCATCGTCGAATATCCCCGGGGGCTGGGCCTCCACCACCTCCACATCCCGGACCCTTCCCAGGTCGTCGATTTTCACCATCAGCTTCAGCGTGCCTTCCTGCCCCCGCTGGCGGGCCTCCTCGGGGTATTTCGGCGTGATGCTGCCGATGGCCTTGGGGTGCCTGTCCACTTGGCGCGCCAGATACCAGTTGGTGTCGATGGGGGAGGGGATGGCCAGGGGTGGAGCGGGTGTGGCGGCGGAAGAGGGGGAACTGACCACGGCCAAGGGCTCGCTCGAGGCCGTGGGTGGCGAGGCCTCGGAAGTGATGGCGGTGGTTTCGGTTGTCCGGGGCGGGGCCTGGACCGGAGCGGGCGGCGGCTCGGCCGCCTTGATCGGCGCGGGTTTGGGGACGCTGAGTTGGTCCGGTGGCGGTGGTGTCGGCTCCGGTGGCTTTGTCTGCGGAACGGGAGGAAGCAGTTCTTCAGGCTGCTCCATGGCAGTTACGGGAGGTATGGGGGATTCAGGCGTGGCTTCCGGCGTGGTTTCCAGGCGGGCATTGATGACCAGGGTGCGGGGAGCGCCCGCCCCGGTCCAGGGTTGCACGAACGCCAGCAGGGCGAGATGAATGCCGACGGACAACGCCAGGCTACGGGCCAGAGGTTGCCGGACAAGATATCTCCAGTGATGCATGGGCATACGAAAATACGGGACCGCCAAAGTCTTGGGCCTGAGTTTTGTTGGCCCGGCCAGGGACCCTGTCCGGGAACTTGGCCGCTCCTGTCGCGGGCGGTCAGGCCTTGTTTATTTGCCCGCCGCGTCCAGCATGGCCTCCAGTTTTGCGGCGGGGACATAGCCGGGGATACGCTTGCCGTTGGCCAGGAACATGGCGGGGGTGCCCTCCACACGCAGCTTGGCGCCCAGGGCCAGGTTCGCCTCCACCGGGTTGGCGCAGTCGCCCTTGCCTTCGGGCACCTTGCCCTTGAGCATGAGGTCCAGCCAGGCCTGGGCCCGGTCCTTGCTGCACCACACCAGCCGGGACTTGCGGGCGGCATCCTGGTGGAAGGCCAGGGGGTAGAGGAATGTGTAGATGGTCACGTTGTCCAGCTTTGCGAATTCCGCCTCGGCCTTCTTGCAATAGGGGCAATCCGGGTCGGAGAACACCGCCAGTTTGCGCTGGCCGTTGCCTTTCACCACCTTGACGGCATCCTTCAGGGGCAGGCTGTCCCACTTCACTTCGGTGAGCTTGTCCATGCGCTCCCGGGTCAGGTTGCGCTGGCTCTTCACGTCCAGCAGGTCACCCACCAGAAGGTACTGCCCCTTCTCATCCGCGTAGACCACCATGGGGCCCTGGTCGCCATCGAGGGTAACTTCCATCATGCCCTGCACACCGGTCTTGCCGATCTGGATGACCTTGGCGCCAGGGGCCAGTGTCTGGATGGCCTGGCGGATTTCCTTGTCGCCGGCTTGGCAGGCGGAAAGTCCCATGGCCAGGGAGGCGGCGAAGACGGCGGTGATCAAACGATGTTTCATGGAGGTTCCCATAAGAGATTTAGAGAATGGCGTGGCGCGTGAGGGCCTGGTTGAGCGGGTCGATCAGGTTGGTCAGGTTCATGCCGGCATTGCGCAGGGCCTGGGTAAGGCCGTCCTGGCGGGTAAAAAGTTTCTTCAGGCCGCCGGTGGTGAACTGCATGGACACCACGTCCTCCCGGCGGCGGGCGGCGTAGGCCGTCAAGCGGCTGATCTCCCCCGGATCGCCGCCATCGGCCAGCATGGCCGCCAGCAGGCGGGAATCCCGGAAGCCCAGGTTCACCCCCTGGCCCGCCAGGGGATGCACAGTGTGGGCCGCGTCCCCCAGCAGCACCAGTCCGGGACGCACCCACTCCTTTGCCCGGCGTCGCTTGAGGGGAAAGCCGGCGGCGGGAGTGATGCAGGTGAACCGGCCCAGCAATTGATTGCCGGCGGCGGCGACCTTGTCCGCCAATGCTTCCGGGGACAGGGCCTGGAGTTCGGCGGCATGATCCGGGGGCGTGGACCAGACCATGCTGATGCGGTTGCCCG
>CAZREY010000058.1:0-3727 GCA_964599015.1 uncultured Thiobacillus sp. | reverse complement strand
GTCCGGGCGGAACCACTGGAAGGCCGTGCCGCGGTGGGGGCGCTCCGTGACGAAATTGGCCACCACGCCGATGTGTTCGTAGTCCTCCAGGTCGAAGCCGATGCCGGCCTGTTGCCTCAGCCAGGAGTTGGCCCCGTCCGCCGCCACCAGCAGGCGGGCCTTCAGGCGGGAGCCGTCGGCGAAGAGCAGGGCATGACTTGATTCCCCCCAGGTGACGGAGGTGGCGGGGGCGGAGACGATGCGGACGTTGGGGCTGTCCTGCCAGGATTGCCACAGGCGCCATTGCAGGCGGCCGTTCTCGGCGATCCAGGCCAGTTCCGGCAGCCCCGCGTCCAGGGCGTCGAAGGTGAGCCGGCCGCCGTCGTCGCCGTGGATGCGCATGCGGAACACGGCCTGGGCGCGTACGGATTCGTCCCAGGCATGGAGGGACTTGAGCCAGTCCACGTTGCCGGGGCTGTAGGCGTAGATGCGGCTGTCCCAGGCGTCTTCCGGCGGCTGGGGTGGCCGGGGCTCCACCAAGGCCACGCTGTAGGGGCTGTGGCGCAGGGCCGCCACCAGGGCCGCGCCGTTGAGGCCGCCGCCGACGACGGCGATATCCGTGGTGAATTCCGCGGTCAACTCCGCCGCGCTCACCATGATTGGACTCCGAACATCATCTTGCGGGCGAACCGGGTCTTCAGGGGCGGCAGCAGGTCCAGGGCCGCCAGGGCCATGCCGCGTGCCTGGCTCAGCACGGGCAGGTCGTTGGAGAAGCCCGCCACCAGCAGGTCGGTCATGAGGCTGCCGCCGACGATGTCGAAGCGGCGCTGGCTGGCGTAGCCGGCCAGGGCGGCCGACCCCAGTTTTTCCCGGGGCAGGTCGGCGATGGCCTCGGCCAGCTTCCAGGCGTCCCGCAGGCCCAGGTTGAAGCCCTGGCCCGCCACCGGGTGCAGCACGTGGGCGGCGTTGCCGATGCGCACCAGGCGGTGGCTGGGGCTTTCCTTGGCCAGGCTGAGCTTGAGGGGGAAGGCGGCCCGGGGGCCCGCGGCCAGGAAACGGCCCTGGCGGTCGCCGAAGGCGGCCTGGAGCTGGGCCAGGAATGCCGCGTCGTCCAGGGCCAGGCGTTCCTCCACCCGGGCGGCGGGGGTGGTCCACACCAGGGCGTAGTCTTCGCCCAGGGGCAGCAGGGCGATGGGGCCTTCCGGGGTGAAGCGCTCGTAGGCCCGGCGGCCATGGGGCTGGGCCGTGCGCACGGTGCACACCACGGCGGACTGGCCGTAGTCCTTGTCCTGGCGCAGATCCGGGGGCAGGGCCTTGCCGCCCTCGGACAGCACCACCAGCCTGGCGGTGAGCAGGTGCTCCCGGCCGTCCCGTTCAAAGTTCACCATGCCGTAGGCGGAGGTGGCGCCGGCCCGGGTGACCCGGGCGCCGGTGAGCACCCGGGCGCCGGATGCCGTCATGCGTCGGGCCAGGACGGCGTAGAGGTCGCCGTACTCCGCCACATAGCCCAGGGCGGGCACGTTCATGTCCCGGGCCTTCAGTTCCGCCCGGCCGAAGCCGCCCTTCTGGGAGACGTGGATGGTCTCGATGGGCGTGGCGCGGTCCGCCAGGGCATCCCACACGCCCAGGCGTTGCAGGATCAGGCGGCTGCCCTCGGACAGGGCGATGGCCCGGGGGTCCGGGGCTTCCAGCTTGCCGCGGGCTTCCAGTACCACCACGTCCAGGCCCAGGCCCTCCAGGCCGGCGGCCAGGGACGCGCCCACGGGGCCGCCGCCGACGATGGCCACATCGCAGTGGGTCGGGGATGCATCAGCGGGCATGCATGGCCTCCTCGATGTCCTTCACCGTCTTGGGCGCGGCCGCCGTCAGGATCTGGCGGCCCTGGTCGGTGACCACCACATCGTCCTCGATGCGGATGCCCATGTCATGGAAGGCCTCGGGCACGTCATCGGCGGGACGGATGTACATGCCCGGCTCCACGGTGAGGGCCATGCCGGGCTCCAGGGTGCGCCACTGGCCTGCCTGCTTGTATTCGCCGGCGTCATGCACGTCCAGGCCCAGCCAGTGGCCGGTGCGGTGCATGTAGAAGCGTTTGTAGGCCTCGGACTCCATGAGGCCGTCCACCTCGCCCCGGAGCAGCTTCAGGTCCACCATGCCCCGGGTGAGGACCCGGAGGGCCGCCTCGTGGGGGGCGTTGAAGGTGTTGCCCGGCATCACCGCGTCGATGGCCGCCAACTGGGCCGCCAGCACGACCTCGTACACGTCCTTCTGGGGCGCGGAGAAGCGGCCGTTCACCGGGAAGGTGCGGGTGATGTCGGCGGCGTAGCCGTGATACTCGCCGGCGGCGTCGATGAGCAGCAGGTCGCCGTCCTTCAGGGGCGCATCGTTGCTCACATAGTGCAGCACGCAGGCATTGGCGCCGCCGGCCACGATGGAAGTGTAGGCCGGGGCCTGGCAGCCGTGGCGGCGGAAGGTCCTGAGCAGTTCCGCCTCGATTTCCCATTCCCCCTTGCCGGGTTTGCAGGCCCGCATGGCGGCCTTGTGGGCCTTTACAGAGATGTCCGCGGCCCGCTGCATGAGGGCGATCTCGTGGTGGTCCTTCACCAGGCGCATGGCATCCACCAGGGCATGGGCGTCGGTGAGGGTGGCGGGGGCGGCGACGCCGGCCCGGGCACGGCTGCGCACGGTGTTGATCCAGCCCATCACCCGGGCGTCCCAGGCCCCGTCGGCGCCGAAGGCATAGGCCAGGCGGGGCTGGTTTTCCAGCAATTTGGGCAGGCGCTTGTCCAGCTCGGCGTAGGGGTAGGCGGCATCGAAGCCGAAGGCCTCCCTGGCCTCTCTGGGGCCATGGCGGTAGCCGTCCCATATCTCCCGTTCCTCGTTCTTGTCGCGGCAGAACAGGATCTGCCGGGGTCGTCTGCCGGCGATCAGCACCAGCACCGCCTCCGGCTCCGGGAAAGCGGTGAGGTAATAGAAATGGCTGTCGAAGCGGTAGGGGTAGTGGGTGTCCCGGTTGCGGATGGCCTCCGGTGCCGTGGCCAGAATGAGCACGCCTTCCCCCAGTGTTTCCAGCAGGCGGGCGCGGCGGGCACGATGGATGCCGATGTCAGGCTGCATGTCGCAATTCCCTATCCAAATTGGCCAAGCGTTCCGGGGTGCCCACATCCTCCCAGCGGCCGGTGAAATGCTCGCCCGTGACCTGTCCCCTGGCCATGGCGCTGCGCAGCAGGGGAGCGAGCTTGGCCTTGGTGAGAGGCGGGATGCCGGCGAACAGTTCCGGACGGTAGCAGCCGATGCCGGAGAAGGTGAGGCGGCCGATGGCGTGGGTGGGGGGCTCGGATACCCGGCCGTCCACCAGGACGAAGTCACCCTGGGGATGGTGGGGCGGATTGTCCACCAGGACCAGGTGGGCCTGGTGGTCCGGGTTGTGGGTCATTTCCACCAGCACGGGCACCAGGCGGGCGTAGTCGAAGTCCACGTAGACGTCGCCGTTGGTGACGACGAAGGGCCCGTTGCCCAGGCGGGGCAGGGCGGTGACGATGCCGCCGGCGGTCTCCATAGGCTCCGGTTCCCGGGACCAGGCGATGGTCACGCCAAGGCGGCGGCCGTCGCCCAGAAAGTCTTCCAGCTGCTGGCCCAGGTGGGCGTGGTTGATGACCAGGTCCGTGAAGCCGGCGGCCTTCAGGCGTTCCATCTGCCAGACGATGAGGGGCTTGCCGCCGGCCATGAGCAGGGGCTTGGGCGTGTG